>WGCP01000088.1 GCA_015493715.1 Desulfobulbaceae bacterium | reverse complement strand
CCACATCGGCCCCGGCCTGAAAAAAACGATCACTGTCTTTGCCCGGGGCATCAACGACAACACGATGGGCCCCATGTTTAACCACGGCCACCCGCAGGCCAAGATCGATAAACTTCGGAATCAGGGCCTCGAGCAAGGTGGTCTTGCCGGCACCGCTGCTGCCGCAAAGGCCGATGATGGGTAAACAATCATTTGGCACAGAGATTTTTCTCACGAAACCCACCTCAATTTTCCGCCTTCCGGAAAAAGACCGTGCCTCCGTCCCCGCCGCAGCAGTTCCTGGACGGCACCAATGCCTTCATCTCCCAACTGTTCGGAAAAATCATTAACATACAGATCTATATGGCTTGCCAGCACCTGGTCATCAAGCTCCCGGGCATGTTTCCTGATGTATTCACCGCCTCGGCCGGGATGACGCCGTATCCATTGCAGGCTTTGTCGAATCGACTGATTGATTTCCCTCTGCACCGGCTCTGGTAGTGATGCACGAACAGCGATACAGCCAAGGGGTATCGGAAACCCGGTTTCCTCCTCCCACCAAAGGCCGAGATCCTGCAGACAAAAAAGTCCCCTGTCCTGATAGGTAAATCGCCCTTCATGGATGATGACTCCGGCATCAACGGTGCCGTTTCGCACAGCTTCCATGATTTCGTCAAAACGCATGACCACCGTCTGGGTCACTTCGGGCGCAAAAAGCCGCAGCAACAGGGCTGCGGTGGTGTAGGAGCCCGGAATGGCGATACAACTCTTATCATCGGCCCGGAAGGAAGCATCAGCACTGACCAAAAGAGGTCCGCATCCCCGACCCAGGGCGGCTCCGGCCGTGAGCATCACGTAGTCATCCAGCACATGTCCAAGGGCGTGAAAAGAGAGTTTGGTCACGTCAAGACGCCCCTGCATGGCCCAACGATTCAGCTGCTCCACATCCGCCGGCACCGGTTCTGCAAAACCGATATGATGGAGGGGAATCAGGCCATGCACCAAGGCATAAAAGATATAGGTATCATTTGGGCAGGGCGAAAAACCAATGGAGAGAGCTTCAGGGTTCAAGGTTTCGTTGTATTTGCGTTAATTTTTTTTGGGTTGCATCAGGTGGTCGGCGACAAGGGCTGCCGTTGTTCCCGCCTTTGTACAGGCCTCTTTCAATTGCCAGCGGCCGGTATCGCGATCCTCGACAAAATTGCTTATGCAACGGATTTCAAGACATGGCAATCGAAACGCCTGACAGACCCTGGCCACGGCCGCGCCTTCCATATTCTCGCAAAGGCCGTCAAATTGGTCGGCCAGCATATCACCTCTTTTCCTTGTTCCCGAAACACAGCTGACGGTGAGAAAACGCCCCCGATGAAAGGGTATTCTTTTCCGTGCCAGCAGGGTTGCGGCGTCCTGCAGCAGTTTTTGATCCAGGGAAAAACGGTTGCGAACGCCAAGCTCAGGAGCTGAAAAATGCTCAATTCCGTTGGAGTAACATATTCCCATATCGGCAAGAATCTCCTCTGACGCCAGACAGATATCCAACATGTCCGCACCATTGCCTCCGGTTCCGTGGTAGGCCCCGGCAATGCCGAAAGTAAGTACCCCCTGCAAACCACTCCTTCCCCGTTCAAGACGGGAAGTCAAGGAAAATGCTGTTTCCACCGGACCAATACCGGAGATCAGCGGTTCCCAGGATAGAGAACCGGAAACAGCCTTCCGGAAGGCCCGCATCTCCATTTCTGTGGCAGCAACGATGAGAAACACTATAATTCAAGGGGTTGAAGAAATGACAATTTCAGTAAGTACCCTACTTCAAACAGGTATCATAGCACAGTAGGTTTCTATCGGGCAATAACCGTGACGGATAAACCGGCATGGCTGGACCAAATTGTACCGTCACACCCACAACAGATAGGCGTAGACTTCGAACGATGAAAATAGATTGAAACGACATATCTTCGTGGGCTGTTTTCAGATAAATACTTGACCTCATTGCACAGGGGTGTATGTATCGCCGAAAACATATTTTCCCGCACTAAGCTTACTCGGTAAAATACACATTATGAACAAGGACCTGCAACTAACATCCTATGATTTTGAGCTTCCGGAGGAGTGCATTGCCCAAGAGCCGGTCAAGAAACGCGACCAGTCCCGCCTGATGGTTCTGAATGATGCCGACTACACGCCTGTCCACACCCGCTTTGCATCCATCCTTGACTACCTGCGGCCGGGCGACCTTTTAGTTCGAAACGACACCAGAGTCTTTCCCGCACGGTTGCAGGGTCGCAAGGAAACCGGCGGCCGGGTGGAGATGCTGCTGCTTGAATATCCGGGCAACGCCCAGAGGATGGGAGAAAAACAGTGGCGGACGGCACGGGTACCGGCACTGCTCAAAAGTTCAAAACGACCCAAGAAAGGAGCAACCCTGCACTTCCATGATGATATCCGGGCAACGGTTCTCCAGCTACGCGAGGACGGCAAAGTTGAAGTCGAATTCCGCTATCGACTTAGGCCGGGTGACTGCCTGGATGACCTCCTGCACCGGTGCGGGCAAATCCCTCTGCCGCCGTATATTCGGCGGCCAAACGGCAGCACGCCCAAAGATACCCGCCGTTACCAGACCCGTTATGCCGGGGCAACCGGGTCAGTAGCCGCTCCGACTGCCGGCCTCCATTTCAGCGACGACCTGCTCTGCGCCATTAATAGCCTGGGGGTGGAAACCTGCAATGTAACACTCCATGTCGGGTATGGAACCTTTGCTCCGGTACGTTGCAGGGACATTACCAAACACAAAATCCACAAGGAATTTGTCGAGGTATCTCCGCTAACTGCTGCAATAATCAACCGGGCAAAAAAAGAAAACAGAAGAATATGGGCGGTGGGCACCACCACTGTTCGAACCCTGGAATTTGCGGCCGACAGCCGGGGTGAGGTACAACCGACCTGCACGCCTTGCGGCCTTTTTATCTACCCCGGGTTTCAGTTCCAGGTGATTGATAACCTGATCACCAACTTCCATCTACCGCAGTCATCGCTTATGTTTCTCGTTGCTGCCCTGACCGGCAGAAAGCGGTTGCTGGCAAGTTACCGGGAAGCAATACGGAAAGGCTACCGCTTCTTCAGCTACGGCGATGCCATGGCAATTATCCACAGATAATATACCGGTAGGAGCGGGCTTTAGCCGCGAATTCCGTATCGTAAATATCGATATATCGCGCCTGAAGTCGCTCCTATGGTATTATCTTGTTTGTGCTAATAATTTAATTTTAAGGATTTATGAAGAGGCCGTCGCTGAAGAGGCCGCCGGACAACTTTTACAGGGGCTGTCGCCACCTTTGCAGGGAGGCGTGGAAGGTTTTTTGGTCGCAGTTTCCTTGGCAGGCGTTTTTTTCTCGTCGACGTTTTTAGCCGATGAACCACTATACCCATCGGCATACCAGCCGCCTCCTTTCAAATGAAAAGAACTTCGTGAAATAAGTTTCTTCACGGGGCCACCGCATTCCGGGCATGTGGAAAGAGGTGTATCGGTCATCTTTTGCTGCACTTCAAAAACTTTCTCGCATTCCGGGCATTCATATTCATAAACAGGCATGGCGCACTCTCATAAAAAATAGCAAATTCATCACAAAGTAGATAAGGAATAGAGATTAAATGTCTCTACCGGAAGGCAAAAAATGCACGACCGGAAAGAACGAAGTCTATATTTTTCAGGTATGGCCGACCAATCCGGCCAGCCTGATTCCTTTTGCACAGTAATTCCGCTGGTCGTCACTGTCAAGACCGGTGCTTCATTTGAAGCAGTCTCTTTCAAATGCTTACTCCAGGCATAGGGATGCTTGTTCTACAGGAGAATTAAAATATTATTTATTCGTAAGTGTTTACCAGCACCTCATCTTCGTCCATTTTGAACTTCTCGAATAGCACTAGTATGCTTCAAAGTCCACAATGAACAAATCTAAGGCACTGGTAAACACTTACAGGCCTGAGATATCCGAAACGTTGTAGTCCCGGTGAACGGTTACATTTATTCTCATTGTTGTTCCGGCCGTTGGTAATCTTCTACCAATTTTCCCCAAAATCGGCTCCTGTTTCCGGAAAAAGCACTGAAAGGCAAGTAAATTTCTTGCAAAGATTGGATTGATCATTTATGTATATTTTATAATATACTGTCAATACATTCAAAGAAAGTATCAGTTTCAATACTGGACTTTCATGGAACAGCTGCAATTGACGATGAAATTTATCTAATTGATCAGAAAATTCAGTTTCATTGTCCGGTTTACATTCAACAACTTCAACTTGGAGATCCATCAATGGCTAAGTCTTTGGTCGAAATGACGGCAGAAATTGTCAGCAGTCAAATAACTACCACTGAAATGAACACTGAAGATATCAGTCAAGCGCTGAACGACACCTTTAAAACGCTTAATGGTCTGCAGGCGCTTGAACTTACCGGACGACAGCCGGATATGGAGCAGGAGAAGAAGATCATGGATCCGGCAAAATCAATTCAGAAAAATAAAATTACCTGTCTTGAGTGCGGCGAATCCTTTAAAATGCTCTCGCCCAAGCATTTACGCTCCCACGATCTTACCTTGAAAGAATACCGGGAAAAATATGGTTTTAAGGCCAGGCAACCACTCTGCGCCAAGGCCTTGTCCGAAAAACGTTCCAAATCCGGGAAGAAGCGTGGTTTGCCCGAAAATCTGCGCAAAGCCATTGCCGCAAGAAGTAAAAGAAAGAAAAAATAATCGTTACTTCGACAAAATGTACATATCCTGAAGGACCGGCATCCTTCAGGATTTTTTTCTGCAGGCCTTATTCCCTCTCCTCCTTCCCATGCCTTGTCAACAAACCGTCCAAAAAGTCTTTCCTGATTCATCCCCTCAACAGTCACGTTTGCCATGATCGGCATCTTTGATTCCGGCGTGGGCGGCATGACCGTTGCACGGGCCATTGAACAGCTCTGCCCTGACTACCCACTGATCTATTTTGGTGATATTGCCCGCACTCCATATGGTTCCAAAAGTCCGGAAACCATTCAACGGTATGCGGTCAACAACACAAACTTTCTGGTGGACCAGGGCGCTGAGCTGATCGTCATAGCCTGCAATTCGGCAGCCAGCACGGCCCTGCCTACCCTGAATGACCAATTTGATCTGCCGATTCTCGATGTCATCACTCCGGCGGTCCAACAGGCCGTCCAGGTGACGAAAAATGGAAAAATCGGCATCATAGGCACCAGGGCCACCATAAAAAGCACCATTTATGAACAGGGTATCACCGCCAGGCGTCCCGGATCCAGGGTATTCAGTCAGCCCTGTCCGCTCCTGGTTCCGCTGGTCGAAGAGGGATGGCTGGGAAAACGGGAAACAAAAATGATTCTTCGCAGGTATCTCTACCCCTTACGCCGCCGCCAGATCGACACTCTGGTCCTGGGATGCACGCATTATCCCCTGTTAAAGGGCCTCATTGCACCGCGTATCGGTCGTCGGGTGCAGCTGATTGACTCGTCTATTGCAGTGGCGCATACCCTGCGGAGCTTTCTCGCCGGTCATGCTGATCTGGCCGAAAAATTGTATCAACCGCAAGCAAAGAGTCGTTTTTTTGTCTCCGACCTGACGGAAACGGCCGGGCAGCTTGCAGCCCACATTTTTGGTCGTCCTATTCCCCTGGAAAAAGTCAATGTTTAACGTCCATTTCTTTCTTCGCCTCCTGGCCGTTGTCCTTCTCGGCTGCGTTCCGCCTGTTGGAACCGCTCGGGCGGCAACCAGTACCCCACAGCAGGATCTCGCCAAACTACAGCAGGTGTACCGGGGCCTCCACAGTCTTCGGTTTGATTTCACCCAGGTGACCCATACACAAATGCGTACACGAAAAGGTGCGGGAACAGCCGTATTTCTCCGCACCGGCAACAACGACGGCGGGGGCATCATGCGCTGGAATTACACCGAGCCCGAGCCGCAGGTCATCCTTAATGACGGCAAAAATCTCACCATTTATACCCAAAAAGACCATCAACTGCTCGT
>WGCP01000087.1 GCA_015493715.1 Desulfobulbaceae bacterium | reverse complement strand
GCTTCGTATTCACCCTTAAGACCATTTCATCCATCAGGTCATGGCCCGGCGCCGACAGCTCTCTCCCTTTAATCTCTCGTTTCTGGATATCATGTTCTGCGGTTTCGGTGCCGTGGTTCTGCTGGTGCTGCTGATCAATGCCCAGTCGGTCCGTTCCCGTAATCGCCTGCATGAGGATCTGCGGGCCGAGGTGCAGCGTTTGACCCGGGAGGTGACCGCCGGTACGGAGTATCTTGATTCGTTGAAGGCCGGTCTGGCAAAGGGCGTCACGCAGATGACCGCCATAACAAAGCAAATGCAGGATATCCGAATTGAAAAAGAACGCCTTGGCAGGGATCTTGCCGCTGTTGCGGGAAAAGACCGGGCCACCCAGCAGCAGGTCAACAGACTTGCCGCAGCCCTGAAACGTGAAGAGGCCAAAGAGAAGAACCTAGCGGCAGCGCCCATTGTCCATGGCCGGAAGGCACGCCGGTTTGAAGGCGAGGGTCATCGTCAATACCTGACCGGTCTTAAACTCGGCGGCAGGCGGGTGTTGATCCTCGTTGACGGATCCGCCTCCATGCTGGATACCAGCGTTGTCAATGTGATCCGGCTGCGCAACATGGACAGGAGTGTCCAGCGGCGCGTGCGCAAGTGGCGACAGGCACGAAAAACAGTGCGCTGGCTGGTTGCCAACCTGCCACCATCGAGCACGGTCCAACTGATGGTGTTTAATGCTGATGTGCATCCATTTTCGCACAAGTGGCTGCCGGTCGGTGACTCGGCGGTATCAACCATGCTTGCAAAATTTTCCAAAACCCTTCCCTCCGGCGGCACCAGCCTGGAAAAGGGATTTGCCGCCGCGACCGCCCTCTCGCCCCGGCCGGACAATATCATCCTGCTCACCGACGGCCTGCCCACCCAGGGCGAAAAAAAGCCCGGGCAACGGCTGATCAGCGGTAAACAACGAATAAAGTTTTTTCAGCGGGCCATAAAAAAGCTGCCGGCCGGGGTGCCGGTGAACACGATTCTCTTTCCCATGGAAGGGGACCCGAGGGCGGCCGTGCTCTACTGGCGGCTGGCCATAGATACCAGAGGCTCGTTTTTTACTCCGACCACGGACTGGCCATAAGAAAAGAACATAAGAAAAGAGCATGAGAAAAGAGCGTAAGAGCATTGATGTTTTCAGCCTGTCGTTTCTCGATGTGGTCTCCTGCGGTTTTGGCGCCATAATTCTTTTACTGGTGCTCTCCAGGGTATCGGAACCCCTGGTGCGGGAAAAGATCAGCCGGGACTTGAAAGGCGAGGTGCAGCAGCTTGAGCAGCAGTTGGTGGAGATCCGGGATAATTCAAAATCGGCAAAACGCGAGCTTGCCGTATCAATGAGGCAGCTTGCATCCCGGCGGCAGGAGCTTGTCCGGCAGCAACAGGAAATAGTTGCCCTGAAGGCAAAGTACAAGGCAAGCCGGCTGGACACCGACGCCCGGGAGCGCATCAAAGCGCAGATGGAGGCCGCGCTCCAGAGCCTGACGGCGGAGATGCGGCGGCTGCAGGAGCAGAAGCTGCCGCCGCCCCCGGACAGCCCTATCGGCGGGGTGCCGGTGGACAGTGAATATATAATTTTTGTCATAGATACATCCGGATCCATGCAGCGGTATGCCTGGCCCCTGGTCCGAAAAAAAATGGCGGAAACTCTTGCCGTCTATCCCCACGTCAAGGGGATCCAGGTGATGAATGACATGGGTGATTACATGTTTTCCCAATATGCCGGCCGCTGGATACCCGACACCCCGGCAAGACGCCGCGCCATTTTAAAACGGCTGGCCTCCTGGTCGCCCTTTTCCAATTCCAGCCCGGTGGAAGGGGTCACCCGTGCCATTCGCCGGTTTCATACCCTGGGCCGTCGTATCTCCATCTATGTGCTGGGCGATGATTTTTCCCGTGGTTCCATTCAAGCGGTTATCGACACCGTTAATCGATTAAACAGGGCCGGGCCGGGTGGCAGGCGGCTGGTGCGTATCCATGCCATTGGTTTTCCGGTGCTGCTGCTTAAAGGCGGTTCCGAGGAAAATGCGGCCCGGTTTGCCGCCCTTATGCGCAGGCTGGCCTGGGACAATAACGGCAGCTTTGTCGGCTTAAGCGGTCTGGGGGTGCACCGATGAGAGTGTTGACTGTCTCTGATACGGTTGTCCATGCGCTGTATGAAGACTTTTCTCCTGAGCTTGTCTCCGGGGTGGAGCTCATACTTGCCTGCGGCGATCTACCGCCTGAATATTTGAGTTATTTACGTGACCGGGTGGATGCTCCCCTGTATTATGTGCAGGGCAATCATGATATCCGCTATCTTGCATCACCGCCGGTGGGTTGTATTGACGCCAATCGTCGTCTGCTTCGGGTCGGCGATTATCGCCTGCTCGGTCTTTCCGGATCGCGCTGGTATAACGGCGGTATCAACCAGTACCATGAGTCGGAAATGAAAAATATTCTGCGCAGTCTCTGGCTGCAGCTCAGGCTGGCCGGCGGGGTGGATATTGTTATCAGCCATGCGCCGCCCCGGCATATCGGTGACCGCAATGATCCCTGTCATAAGGGCTTTAGCTGCTATCGACGTCTGATTACCAAATACCGGCCCCGCTGGTTTATCCATGGTCATATTCATGCCCGTTTTGCCGGGAAAAACGAGCGGATTACCCGCCTTCATTCCACTTTCGTTCTGAACACCTGTGGCTATGTCATTTTTGAACTCTGATTCCATAAAACGTCTGTTCGGCGCCGACCGGAGCGAGCTGCAATCTTTCCACGACGTGCGCTCGCGGGAACAGGCAACGGATAGCATTGAACGCGGCACTTCGATGGTGCCGATCAGTAAAATTGTCGGCACGGTCGGGCGCTATAACGATTTTGACGGCCAATTCAGACCCAAGCGACAGGGCGACAGTCCGCGTTTATTGGGGATCATGCAGGCCATGCGCGAGGGGAAAAGCCTGCCGCCCATTTCACTCTACCAGATTAAAGATGATTTTTTTGTGCTTGACGGACATCACCGGGTGCTTGCCGCCCGGGAGCTGGGTATGGAGGCAATCAACGCCTGCATTCTGGAGCTACTGCCCTCGGCCGATACCCTGGAAAATAAGCTGTACCGGGAAAAGGTGGACTTTCGTGACCGGGCCGGGCTGTCGGCTACCATCGAATTGACCGAGCTGGACCAGTTTGTCCACCTTGAACAGCAGATCCGTATTCATCAGGCCTTTTTGAATAAGGAGCAACAAGAGCACTATTCCTATTCACGGGCGGCCCGTGACTGGTACCAGACTATTTACCGGCCGCTGGTCACCCTGATCAGAAATTCAGGCCTAGTGAAAAAATGTCCCGGACGAACCGATGATGATCTGTATCTCTACATTTCTGTTCACCAGTGGGAAGAGGGCAGGGCGCGTAATTATGGCATTGGTATTGATAAACTTATTCCCAGAGACATGGAGGCGTTCAGGGCGAAAATGGCGGAATACACAAAGCAGCAGTACCCGGAGATGAAGCAGACCATCACGGTATTTGTCCTGATCAATGTGGAGGGCAAGCATGAGCAGCGGGTCATGGATAAGCTCTTTGCCCTGGAGGAGGTCAAGGAGATGCACTCAGTGCACGGCTCCATTGACCTGATCCTCAAGGTGCAGTTGCAGCGTGATCTGCTGTCGTCCGATGCCGAGATTATCTCCCAGTTCACCCACGGCATGATTCGTCCCCTTCGCGGCGTCCAGAGCACGCAAACCCTGATTCCCGGCCTGTCCCGGGTCAAAGATTAGCGGGGAGATCGCCCGGCGTGGCCGCCATGGACTGTAGGAGCCCGCCCCCGGAGTCTCGCAGGCTCGCTTACCTGCGGGCGAAATATCGTTACGCCCCCGGAGTCTCGCAGATAAGCGGAACGTAGTGAAGACTTCGGGCTCGCTTACCCGTGGGCGATGCGATGAGCATTTCAAAAAAGCGTCCAACAAGGTATTTATGACCTTGCTTGCCGGAATTACCAATCGCTCAGAGGGCTGAGCTCCTACAGGTGGATTGTCCCGGTGGGTAGGAGCCCGCCCCTGCGGGCGATATACCATTACGCCCCCGCAGGCGATTTGGTGTGTTCCGCCCCTGCGGGCGATAGCCGTTCATGACATATGGAGGTTATGATCGCTCAGAGGGCTGAGCTCCTACCTTAGTTATGGATGGATTAATTTGACTTGGGGAAAATATGTCCTGAACTTTTTTATATCTCTGGTAATTAAATCAAAAGATGACACAGTGGCATGCGCTCCGATAAAGAAATCAGGCAATGGCGCATTCTTTGATCCCTTGTTTTTTCGGTATTTAAGGAACGCTTTTCCTGTTAAAAAAAGAGCCTCACGAGGCATTTCTAATACTTTTATGCTTAGCTGCTCGATAGCTTTTTCTAGTTCTTCAATTTTATTGAACCCTATTGAACCCTATTGAAACCTCAGTGTAAACGATGGAGTTAATATACAACGTATTGGTTTGACAATAATGATCCAATATGTTTTCAGACCAGTTTGCCCAATTAGGATCATCTGTAAATAAGTCCAGCAATACGCATGAATCAATGAAGACACCGTTCATTATTTTTCTCGCGTTAGATTCAGAATTTGATC
>WGCP01000086.1 GCA_015493715.1 Desulfobulbaceae bacterium | reverse complement strand
TGCCCCGAAATCGGCCCTGATCAGTTCCGGATCGGTCATCGGCATCGGTTTTGTCGGCGGAGCTTTTCTGTCCGCCTGCTTAGGCGGCCAGTTTGCCTTTCGTTTTCCCCCTTATCGTGAGGTCGTCAAGGCCATTCTTGCCGGTATTTTCATGGGCGTCGGCTCCGCCTTTGCCGGTGGCTGCAATGTCGGCGGCATGTACAACGCCATCGGCAATCTGGCGGCCAACGGGTTCACCATGTGGCTTGGCCTGGTCATCGGTGTTGTTTTCGGACTCTGGCTACTGTACAAGGAAATGGAATATATCACCTGGGGTTCCAGCGGGTCCTGGACCATTGAACTGCCGCGGGCCATCCAGGGGATCCTTGGCCTTGCAGCCATCGCCGCCCTGGTCTATGGGGCAAAATACTATGCCGGCTATGACGGCGACGGTAATGTTGACTACATCGCCTCTCTGTCCGGTATCCTGCTCATTGCCGCCGGGCTTGGTTATGCCATGCAGCGTGGACGCTGGTGCATGGTCCAGGGGTTTCGCGAACCCCATATGACCGGAGACTGCACCCTGGCAAAATCCGTGGCCCTGTCGATCTTTATTGTTGCAATAGGTGGTGCCGTTCTCAAGTATTCCGTTCCCATCGCCCATGGCGGCGATCCCGTCTTGGCGCCGATCAACTATGTTCGCGGCACCTTTGGCTGGGGTGGTGTTGTCGGTGGTTTTATCTTCGGCCTCGGGGCCATGCTGGCCGGTGGCTGTGGCTCGGGAACACTCTGGCGGGTCGGCGAAGGGCAACTCAAGCTCTGGATCGTGGTGCCTTTTTTCGGTATCGCCAATTCCCTGCTGGTGCACTGGTTTAAGGGTATGGAATTTGAAGTCAAGGGCGCAGCGCTCAACAACCTGCTCACCCAGGCCCGCTATGGTCTGATCGATTATGATGTCGATGAAATCCGGGAGGCAATTTCCTCAGGCGGCTCCATTGATGTCACCGGACTGGAACAGGCCGGTCATCTCGGTAAATATATCTACCTGCCCGATGCCATGGGATACGGGTATACCCTGTTGCTGATCGGATTTGCCATGGCACTCTGGTATGTGATCGTCACCTGGAACGAGGATGCCAACAAACTGATTGTCCCCATGTGATCAGCCTCCGGCATGTTCCGGTACGACTGCATACAGGCGGTATCCTCCAACCGGATGGATACCGCTTTTTTTTTCAGAAATCCTAAAGAAAAAAACCGGAAATGCGCACGCTTATGGTATATTTTATTCTTTACCTCAACCCTGCTGCCTGACGTTACTTCATGATGAACGAGAATAACAAATTACGCAAACAGGTCCTTGCCCGAAGAGACGCCCTGGCGCCGGCCCTGCAACACGACAAATCGCTTCGCATTAGTCGCACACTGCTTGACCTTCCCCTGCTCAATAACTGCACCACCCTGCTGATCTATGTCGCTTTCCGCAGCGAAGTCCAAACCCTGCCGATTATCACGACACTGCTTGAATCAGGGAAAACCGTGGCCGTTCCCCTGACCCTGGTCCGGGAAAAACGGCTGCTCGGCATTACAATCAAGGATCCGAAAAAAGATCTCGCCCCTGGATACTGTGGAATCCCGGAACCCGAAGCCTCGCTCATCCCGGACAACACCATTGATCCCGCCATAATCGATCTGGTCATTGTGCCGGGATCGGTTTTTGACCGGCAGGGCGGCAGACTCGGATACGGCGGCGGTTATTATGACCGCTTCCTTGCCATGAAGGTGCCGCAGGCAACCCGTATCGCTCTTGCCTATGAACTCCAGATAGTCGACAAAATCCACCTTGAACCCCACGATCAGACCATGGACATGATTATCACTGAAAACAGTGTTTACACCTGCCGGAGAATCTGAAAAAATGCGAAAAACCGCCATCTACCGAGACGACCTTTTTCTGGCCCATAATCCCGGATCCGATCATCCGGAATCTCCGCAACGGCTCCGGGTTATTTTTGATGAACTTGATAAAGAGGAGGTGGGAAACCGCTTTGTCTATCCACAGTTTAAACCGGCCTCTCCCGCCGTTATCGAACTCAACCACACGCCCGAGCTGATCAAACGTGTTGCCGCCACTACGGGCAAGGAGCATGCCTATCTCGATGGTGATACCAGGACCTCGACCGACTCATATGATGCCGCCTGTCTTGCCGTCGGCGCTCTGATCGATGGTATCAGGCGTCTTGAAAGCGGGGAAATCGACAACGGTTTCTGCCTTGTCCGGCCGCCCGGCCACCATGCCGAGCATGACCAGTCCATGGGGTTCTGCCTGTT
>WGCP01000085.1 GCA_015493715.1 Desulfobulbaceae bacterium | reverse complement strand
CTTGAGGCGCAGGAAAAGAAACTGAAAAAAGCGGCGTAACACTCCATGCCACCGGCCCCGGCAAGTGGTGTAGTGCGTCCAAAATCCAAGATTTCGCCACATTGATGCACTTAAATATCAAATAAGATTAATTACCATAATAGTTACCAGCAATGATTCTTTAAACTTCTAAGTCGGCTACGAAAAAAGGCCTTTTCGTTCCGGCACTAGCTATGACACCGCGTGCCGTCTTGGATTACTTGAAAATGACAAAAAATAGTTGCGCGGCATCGGCAGTTTGAAAATTAGAACTGATTTACCGTGCCCTCGATCTTGACGTCTTCAAAAAATAAAGGTATCTGTACCAGCCACGGAGGGATGCCGGAGCGGCTGAACGGGACGGTCTCGAAAACCGTTGTGGGTTTACACCCACCCAGGGTTCGAATCCCTGTCCCTCCGCCAGTTGCTACTCCAGAGATGTCCGATAGCGTCCAGTAACTATTTAAATTTTCATTATTTATTGATTTTTACTCTCCAGTGTCATTCGGAGAGATTCATTGACATTCACCATTTTTTACAGTACTTTTTACAGTATTGAACCATTTTCCTCCGGTTGATACTGTAAACATTGACCTAACTTATTGAATAATAAGCTTTTACAGAGTTTTTCAACCTGTAAATGAGGTTAAAACCCATGGGATCAGGATTCGATGGAGATAAAAAATTTCTCTATTGAGGTACTGTAATGCCCCTTACCAATACCGCCATTAACGCTGCCAAACCAAGACAGAAACAATACCGATTGACAGATGGACAGGGTATGTATCTGTTGATTAAGACTTCCGGAAAAAAATACTGGCGTCTGGATTATATTCTTCATGGTAAACGAAAAACTTTTGCTATAGGGTCGTACCCCGCTATCAGTCTGAAAAAAGTCCGCGCTCAACGTGACAAAGCGAAAGCCCTGGTGGCCGATGGTATTGATCCTGTTCAATACAGAGCTGCCTACAAAAGCCGTCAGGCCGAGGCGGCAGCCAATACATTTGAGGCTCTGGCCCTGGACTGGTACACCCGCCAGGAGCAGGCATGGACTAAGGGCCATGCCTGTACTGTTATTAGCAGGTTGAAAAGAGACATATTGCCATGGCTTGGTTCCAGGCCGATAGACGGAATTACCGCACCGAAAATATTAAAAGTGTTACGGCGCATTGAATCCCGTGGCGCCGATGAAACTGCCCACCGCTGTAAGACCATCGTCTCCCAGGTGTTTAGATATGGCATTGCTGTTGGAGTTGCGGAAAGAGACCCTGCCGTAGATCTCCGGGGTGCGCTTGCACCCACCCGGCCCAAAAGAATGGCCGCCATAACAGATCCGGGAAAAGCAGGCGAGTTGATGCGAGCTATCCACGGGTACCAGGGTGACCTTGTCACCCGCTGTGCTCTAAAATTTTCTGCTTTGACCTTTTGCCGTCCGGGGGAAATTCGTCATGCCGAGTGGAAGGAAATAAACTGGATCAGAAAAGAATGGCAAATTCCTGCTTCAAAAATGAAAATGCGCCGCGACCACACTGTCCCGCTGGCGGATCAGGCCCTTGAAGTACTGCAAGAGATTCATCCCCTCACCGGCCAAAACAGGTATGTCTTTCCTTCTCTTCGTACTGACACCCGTCCGATGAGTAACAATACTGTGTTAGGGGCCTTGCGCCGCATGGGGTTTACCAAGGAAGAAATGACTCCACATGGATTCAGGTCGATGGCCTCTACCCTGCTGCATGAACAAGGCTGGGAGCATGAAATAATTGAATTGCAGTTAGCGCATTCCCGGCGGGATAAAGTAGCAGCTGCCTATGATCGCTCCCGACGATTGTCGGAGCGTACTCTTATGATGCAGTTCTGGGCAGATTATCTTGACCGGCTGATGAACGGTGAGTCAGGTATAAACATACCTTTAAGGGCTGCAAAATGACTTGAGGGACAATAGGATCCGTCTTCACCGCATCTACGGCAACAGGCTGGCAGTCAACCGGCAGCATGCCGACACCAACAAACTGTTTTTATTGATAATAATAGTATTTTCCCCTTGACAGTACCGTCCGGTCGGGTGTAATAATTATTCAATCATAATGATTCCGTTTGACAAGGCGGGGTCAAAGGCAAAAAAAACCTACGAGACGAAACTAAACAAAAAATGACATTCAATCCGAAACGGCAAAGCCCTGCCCTCGGATGGTGAACCAGACGCACGACCTTCTATCTCG
>WGCP01000084.1 GCA_015493715.1 Desulfobulbaceae bacterium | reverse complement strand
CGACAATTTTAGGGGCCTTTTTAGGGGCTTCTTGTTCTGTTGCCCGGTAAAGTTCAGCGTAATAGAGTGCGTCCCAATATTTTTGCTAACCTCTCCTGATTGTTCCCTGGCCAAAGCGTGACAACGCCGCAAACAGGCACAGCGTTACCGGAAAGATCCTTTACGATCATCAGTAAATTGTTTATCCTTTTTGTCTCTATATCTTGTTTTCGTTGGGCCCGTTGATGGTGTTATTTATTGTTGCTGGGCAGGCTTTAGCCGTTTTTTTTAAGCCTGTGGTTTAAAACCACCGTCTTGTAGACGCATTCGCTTTCAGTCGGCGGTTTAGCCCGCCGAGCTTTAAACCCACCAGCTTGTAGCTGGTGGTCGTTTAGTTGAATAAACATTATTCCTGAGCATGACATGCTTAATCTGGAGAAAAAGATATGTCCAGTTTAACCCTGGAGGCTGTCCGTAATTTTGCTGATTCTAAAATAATTTTCCAGCGTGGAGAAGACCTCTATCAATACGGGGCGTTTCACTGTGTGGATTATGATAAACAGTTGGGGAAGTATGTTTATGAGGTGGATGGCAGTTACGGTGACTATACCACCGAGGTCAATATAAACGGCGCTGTTGCCGTGTCCTGTAATTGCCCCTACCCCGGTGAGGGTTGCAAGCATGTGGTTGCGGTGCTGCTGGATCTGCTGGAAAGAGAAGAGCAGCTTCCGGAAGAACCTGTGCCTGAAGCCGTTCAGGAAGAGCCCTTTCTCTCTCCGGATGAAATTAGGGCGCAGGCCCTTGAAGATCGCAAAAAACGGGCTCGCACTGAACAGTTCACAGTAACCTTGGGTGATATGCTCAAAGGCGATCATTTGCTTACCACGCCCAAGGGAAAACAGTACCAGGTCATCCTGCATGATCCCGCCGCCGGTAGCGGTCACTGTTCCTGTCCCGATTTTTTATCCAACGGCCTGGGAACCTGTAAGCATCTTCTTTTTCTGCACAATTATATTACGGAACGTAAGGGGTTCAAGAAACAGTTGGCTCGGGAACGGTTCCCCTATGTGGATATTTTCTGGGCTGCGCGGGCAGCGCGACCGCAGCTGTTTCATGAGCAGTCCTTTGACAACGAAGATCCTCTCACTGATGATCCTCTGCCGGAAATGCTGGCGAAAATTTTCACTGATGACGGCCGGTACCGGTTGCCGGGTTTGGCCGATTTCATGCCCTATCTTGAGCGGCTGCAGTCGTATAAACAGGTGCGGATTCAAGAGTCGGTCATGGGAAAGCTGACAAACCGACTGCTTGACATGGAGCTTGCAGCCTCTTCAGCCTCTCCCCTGCCCGATTCTGCGGTCTATCTCAAGGTTTCTCCCTACCCGTACCAGGAGGAGGGGATTCGTTTCGGGCTCTATAAACGCGCCGTACTCATCGGTGATGAAATGGGGCTTGGCAAGACCATGCAGGCCATTGGTCTCGGCGTTTTAAAAAAGGAGATATTCGGTTTTACCAAGGTGCTGGTGGTCACCCTGGCATCGTTGAAGGATCAGTGGAAGCGGGAGATTGAACGGTTTACCGATGAAAAGGCTGAAGTTATCGCGGGAACAGCCGCGCAAAGAAAGCGACAGTACAGCGAAGATGACTCTCTTTTTAAAATTACCAACTATGAGGCCGTGCTTCGTGATGTCACCATTATTTCCCGTTTCAAGCCGGATCTGATCATTCTTGATGAGGCCCAGCGGATCAAAAACTTTGAAACCAAAACCGCCGAAGCAGTGAAAAGCCTGCCCAGACAGCATGCCCTGGTACTCACCGGCACTCCCCTTGCAAACAAGTTGGAAGATATTTACTCTATTGCTCAGTTTCTTGATCCGGAACTACTCAGCCCCCTGTGGAAGTTTGCCGCCGACCATTTTCTTCTCAGTCGCTACAAAAAGGGCAAGATTTTAGGCTATCGTAACCTGGAAAAACTGCACAACAAGCTCAAACCCCTGGTGATCCGCCGCCGCAAGGAAGAAGTGCTCGATGATCTGCCGGAACAGGTCGTGAACGATTATTATCTGGATCTCCACGAAACCCAGGCTGAAATTCATGCCGGATACAGCAGGTCGCTTTTGCCGTTGATCAATAAAAAATTCCTTACTCCCATGGATCTGCGCAAGATCCAGGTTCTGCTGCTGAAGATGCGCCAGGTCTGCGATTCCACCTACCTGATTGACCGGGAAACCAATATCTCACCGAAACTTGATGAGCTGGCAACCATCCTCGACGAACTGGTGGTGGAAAATAACCGCAAGGTGGTAATTTTCAGTGAATGGACCACCATGACCTTTCTCATCGGCAAACACCTGTCCAAAGTCGGCATCCCCTTTGTGGAGCTGTCCGGCAAGATACCGGTGAAAAAACGGCAGTCATTGATTGACGAGTTCAGTACCAACCCGGAGTGCAGGGTCTTTCTCTCCACCGATGCCGGCGGCACAGGGTTGAACCTGCAGGCCGCCGACTGTGTCATCAATTTTGAACTGCCCTGGAACCCGGCAAGGCTCAACCAGCGTATCGGCAGGGTCAACCGTATCGGTCAGCAGAGCAAGTGTGTCAATGTCATCAACCTGATCACCAAGTCCAGTATAGAAATGCGGATCATGGCCGGGATTCAGCTCAAGGGCGAACTGTTCAACGGGGTGTTCGACGGCGGCGTGGATGAAGTGATGTTTGACCGTAAAAAACGCGAAGAAATGGTTAACCAGCTGCGGGAAATGCTTGGCGAGGAGCTTAAAGAGGCTGTCGCAGAGCCGATTCCCTCTGAAGAGCTGCCCGAAGACACGCCTCATTTCCTCAATCCGGAGGTGCTGAAAGAAGAGAAGCAGCCAAAGGATTATACCGGTGAAGAGCAGGAAGAGACAGTTCTTGCTGAACCGTCTGCAGAAAATTCCAAGCCGCCGGAGCAGTCGCCGGAAAAAATGGAAGCTGTCCTGAATCAGGGCATGTCCTTTATCTCCGGTCTGTTGGAGATGGCCACCGGTCGGAAAATCGAGGCTGCCGGAGGGGAGGGGGAGAAAATGGTGAAACTCGACAAGGAAACCGGCGAAGTAACCTTGAAATTCAAACTGCCCGGATTTTGATCAAGGAATTTTTGCCCGCATAGTTCACAAAGGTCGTCGCGAAAGGCCTGAAAATGCCATGAATGCAGATAGCGAACGAAATGAGACCTTCGAGGAAGAGCGTAAAAAGGTCCGCAGACATATTGAAATATCTCGAGGAATCCTTTTTACGAGTCCATCAAATTTGAGAATAGCGAGAAAACATGCTTGCAATATCTGATAGCGCTTCAGAACAACTTGTTCCCTATATGCAGGAGTCCGGCGGCGGTAAGGCGGTGCGGATCAAGCTGCAATCGGGTGGCTGAGCGACCGGGCCTTCCCTGGTATTGGCTCTGGATGAGCCAAAGGACAGCGATCACCAGCTTGAAAAAGATGGTGTTGTATATATTGTGGACAAACAGGTGCTGCTGCGCTGCGGCACTGTTACCGTTGATTTTGTGGAAGAGGATGATTGGCGTGGTTTTGCCCTGGTTGCCGCCAATCCGCTCATCGGTGGTTGTTGACTGATTTTTTCCCTTCAGATCCGATCAGATCTCACGGGTGACGCAGCAGAAGATAGATGGGCGCCAGACTTTTCCGTTTGCGCATTCCTGCCGCTGTCCTGCCATCCCGCAGGAAATTTCCTCTGGCCGTTGGCCATAAGAGGAGATTTTCCGCCGATCCCGGCACCGTATAGATCATAAATCCGGCACCGAATGTCTGGACCAGGATCTCCAGGCTGCCGTCGCCGTTGGTGTCCATCACCGTGGGCGCTGCCGGCGCGCCCTTACCGTTGCCGTTTTTTCCCTGAAAGGGCAGTTGGATATCATGAAGGATGTTGCCCTGGTTATCCAGGATCATCAGATAGCCATGCGCTTTGCCGGGGGTGATATTGTCCGGATCGCCATAGGTGGTCAGTATTAGCTCCGGGACATTGTCCCGGTTGAGATCGGCCACCATGATTTCGGAAGCATACATGATGGCCCGGCCGTGCTGGATGTTCCGGCGCCAGAGAGTGTGGGCGGTTGAAGAGGTGCAGTAGATATAGCCGTCGTGGGCCGCGTATAGGATTTCCGGCTTACCGTCACCATTGATGTCGACAATGGTTGGGGCCGGGGGATTGGGCGGTGGATACCAGGAACGATTGCCCCGGTTGAGCGGATAACCGGACGAGGGCAGTTGTTCCCAGCCCGGCAGTCGCATGGCCGATTGGTCGCCGTTGCCGTAGGAACCCTGCAGGACCATGATGGAGTGGTGTTTGGTGTCATAGGGAATGTCTTGTTCCACATTGGAGACGGCCACAACCTCGTTTTTCCCGTCTCCGTTGATATCGGCCACCGAGGGCGGTGAGTCGGTCCACTGCATCCATTTGTTGCGCGATGGATGCGGCCAGTCACCGGTGTGCAGGTGATAGTGGTCACGCTCAACAGCGGGATCAAACCAGCGGATGAATTGGCCCCAGTTGAGACGGTTGCCCTGATAGCTGGAATCCCTGTTGGTGAACCAGGGGGAGGCCAACATGGAGATGCCGGTGTGTTGGAAGACGTTGATCTGGTGGTTGTCAAAGGTGACCACGATCTCCTGTTCCGGATCGTCATCCAGGTTGCCGATACCCACATTCAGCCCATAGCAGCCGTATCCATGGTTACCGGGACCGTTGACATCGCCGTCATTGCCGTAACCGTTGGCCGTGTTGTATCGGGGCCAGGCCTGAAAGCTCAGGCCCGGCGGTTGATAGCGGCTGCCGTCGGCGTTGAAGACAAAGACCTGGGCGCCGTCATGTTTGGTCTGGGTGGTGGTGGCGACAATCTCAATGCTGCCGTTATTGTCCAGGTCCGCCGCTGCCAGGCCGCGGGTTTCCGGACACTGTCCGGCCGAGCAGGTGGAGGCGGGCCAGCCGTTTTTCAGGACAAGGCTGTTGTTTCGCCACTCGTAGGCCACTACCCGGTCACCGCTGGCCGCTACAATTTCATAGATACCGTCTCCGTCCAGGTCGGCGCAGACCGCCGGGGCATAGATGCGTGATTTGTGCGGGTAGTTTGATCCATGCGGAGCCCGGGCCAGTTCGTTGCCGTTTTTGTCCCAGACAATGATGTCATAAAAGGTGCCGATGATTTTTCGTGTTCCCGTGCCCAGGTCGCTGACAATGGGCGAGCCGAACCAGGAGGTGCCGGTCCATTTTATCTGCCGGACAAAGACCGGAGTCTGCACCGCTGCCTGCAGGGGAGCGGTGAGAACGAAATAGAGCAGGGTAACTGCTGGAATGATGAACAATTTTCTCATGACGCCGCCTTTAGTTGTTCGTTTTGTCATCGCAATCGTCGAATTGTATATATATGGGGCCAGGAATCCCCTATTTTTCTAGCAAAAAGCAGACCGGTTTCTATGTCTGCCTTATCGAGTGATGAAAAAGAGAGGAAAATGGAGGTAATGGAGTGGGTTTGGACGGGTGACCGGCGACCAATGGCTGGTCAGGGGTCGGGCGGGTTGATTTTTTACAGAATTTGACTCAGGAATAATTTTGTCCGATCCGACTGCGGATTGGAGAAGAAGGATTCCGGGTTATTTTCTTCGATGATCTCCCCGCTGTCCATGAAGATAACGCGGTCGGCAACAGTCTTGGCAAATCCCATTTCGTGGGTGACGCAGAGCATGGTCATGCCCTCATTGGCCAGATCGACCATAACATCCAGCACCTCCTTGATCATTTCAGGATCAAGGGCGGAGGTGGGCTCGTCAAAAAGCATGATATTGGGGTTCATGCAAAGACTGCGGGCAATGGCCACCCGCTGCTGCTGGCCGCCTGAGAGCTGGCCCGGGTACTTGTCCGCCTGGTCGGGGATCTTGACTCGTTCCAGGTAGCGCATGGCTGTTTCTTCAGCCTCACGCCGAGGTTCTTTCAGGACCCAGATCGGCGCCAGGCAGCAGTTTTCCATCACCGTCAGATGGGGAAAGAGATTGAACTGCTGGAAAACCATGCCGATGTCGCGGCGGATTTTTTCAATGTGTTTCAGGTCATCATTGAGCTCAATGCCGTCGATCCGGATCTCTCCACGCTGGTGTACTTCCAGCCGGTTGAGGCAGCGGATCAGGGTTGATTTTCCGCAGCCGGAGGGCCCGCAGATAATGATGCGTTCCTTGCGTTTGACGGTGAGGTTGATATCCTTGAGGACATGAAACTCATCGTACCATTTATGCATGCCCTTAACTTCAATAGCGAGATCTTCGTGGGCGGGCGTTGGTTGCGTCAATGCTTGTGTCATGGTTGTTTCCTGATCGGCTATCGTTTATGGCCGGTATGCAGTTTTTTCTCAAGATGTTGGCTGTATCGGGACATGGAAAAGCAGAAGATCCAGTAAACCAGTCCGGCAAAAACATATCCTTCCACGGAAAATCCAAGCCACTTGGGATCGGAAAAGGCGGACTGGACAATGGAAAGCAGGTCCATCAGGCCGATGATCAGGACCAGGGTCGTATCTTTAAATAATTCAATAAAGGTGTTGACGATACCGGGAATAACGGTTTTCAGGGCCTGGGGTAGAATAATTAGAAACATGGCCTGCCAGTAGCTCAGACCCAGAGCATCGGCCGCCTCGGACTGTCCCTTGGGCAGGGCCTGTAGGCCACCCCGGATAACCTCCGCCATATAGGCGGATTGAAAGAGGGAAATGCCGATAAGGGCCCGGACCAGTTTATCGATACGCAGGTCTTCGGGCATGAACAGCGGCAGCATGACCGAGGACATGAAAAGCACGGTAATCAGGGGAACGCCGCGCCAGAGTTCGATAAAGACCACGGAAAGGGCCCGGGGAATAGGCATGGTGGAACGCCTGCCCATAGCAAGAATAATGCCGAACGGCAGAGCAAAAAACATGCCGATGGTCGCCAGGATCAGGGTCAGCATCAGGCCGCCCCATCGATTGGTTTCGACAACCGGAAGCCCAAGTCCGCCGTAAAAGAGAATAAAGGCGATAATGGGATAGATCAAGATAGTAAAGGCCGCCACCCAGGATTTTTTCGGCGTCTTCTCAAGAAGCAGCCAGGCGATGAGCACGCCGAGCAGACCGAAGGCCAGGATTACCCGCCAATACTGGTCGGCAGGATAAAATCCGAACATGAACTGGGTCAGGCGGACCTTGACAAAGACCCAGCACGCGCCGCCGTCGGTACAGGCATCCCTGGTTGATCCGGCCCAGTTGGCATCAAGGAACGCCCAGTTGATGACCGGCGGCAAAAAGCGAACGACAATGTACAGAGCGCACAGCGTCAATGCGGAATTGAACGGCGTGGAAAAGAGATTTTTTCTGGCCCAGCCGATAACGCCGACACTGGTGGACGGCGGCGGCAGATTCGGATGCGGTGTATGGACAAGCATGGTTACCGCTCCCTCAGTTGGCTGCGGGCGTTATACCAGTTCATAAAATAGGAAATGATGAGGCTGATGGTGAGATAGACGGCCATGGTCATGGCGATAACCTCAATGGCCTGTCCGGTTTGGTTAAGCGTTGTTCCGGCAAAGACCGCCACCAGATCCGGGTAGCCGATGGCCGTTGCCAGAGATGAATTTTTGACCAAATTGAGATACTGACTGGTCATCTGGGGGATAATTACCCGCATGGCCTGGGGGATGATGACCAGGCGCAGGGTTTTTCCCGGCCGCAGGCCAAGGGCCTCGGCGGCCTCGGTCTGTCCGTGACTGACCGAAAGAATTCCCGAGCGGACGATTTCCGCGATCAGACTCGCCGTATAGACACTTAAGGCGATAAGCAAGGCCGCAAGCTCTGGAATAATGGTAATGCCGCCCTGGAAATTAAAGCCCTTGAGGACCGGATATTCCCAGGAGATGGGGCCGCCTGTAGCAAAATAAGCAATAGTCGGCAGGATCAGGATAAGTCCGGTTGCGGTCCACAGGACGGGAAACTGCTCTCCCGTCTGTTCCTGACGTTTGCTCGCCCACCGTTTGAGGATAATTGTGGCAAGGACGGCCAGAATAAAGGCACCTTCAACCCAGCCGAAGCCCTGTTCGAAGATCGGGTTGGGCAGATACACCCCCCGGATATTCAGGAAAAATTTTTCTCCTATGTGGAGGCTGTTACGGGGCGATGGCAGGGCCTGCAGTACCGCGAAATACCAGAAAAAGATCTGCAGCAGCAGCGGTAGATTTCTAAACGTTTCAATATAGATTCCGGCCAGCTTGGAAACAAGCCAGTTGGAGGACAGGCGGGCAACGCCGACAATAAATCCGATGATGGTAGCGCAGATAATGCCGAGCACCGAGACCAGTATCGTGTTCAGCAGGCCGACGATAAAGGTGCGGCCGTAAGTATCGTTTTCCGTATAGGGAATGAGATGCTGGAGGATACCGAAGCCGGCCTTTTGCTTGAGGAAGGCAAACCCCGTAGAGATACCGCGCTGCTCGAGATTGTGAATAGTGTTATTGGCTATAAAGGCAAAAAAAACACTGACGCCGATGGCAAGCAGGATCTGGAAGAGCAGTGCCCGATTGTGGGCATTATTCCACCAGGCGGTTTTTTGCGGATGTTCTACTGTTGCCATTTGCGGATATTTTAAATCAGATCAATAGGAGCGGCTTCAGCCACGATATATACTTGGTCCACCTGCAGGAAAACCTGTTTCCATTACACCGGGAAAGAACAAAGAAAGAAGAGCGCCCCCATGTGGGACGCTCTATATTTTAGTAAAAAAAACAGAATGTTATCTGATGGGAGGAGCGTACTGGATGCCGCCCTTGTTCCAGAGAGCGTTCAGGCCGCGTTTAATTTTCAGCGGTGATCCCAGACCGACATTACGTTCAAACATTTCACCGTAATTGCCGACCTGTTTGATAATCTGATAGGCCCAGTCATCGGAGAGGTTCATGCCCTTGCCCTTGATTCCTTCCAGGCCGAGCAGGCGGCGGATATTCGGATCCGTCGACTTTTTCATCTCGTCAACATTCTTTGAGGTAACGCCCATCTCTTCGGCATTGATCATGGCAAACATGGACCATTTAACAATGTTGAACCAGCCGTCGTCGCCCTGGCGGACAACCGGTCCCAGGGGTTCCTTGGAGATAATTTCCGGCAGAACAACGGCATCCTCAGGTTTGGCCAGTTTGATGCGCAGACCATAGAGTTGGGACTGATCGGAGGTCAGCACGTCGCAACGGCCGGCTTCAAACCCTTTGACGCTCTGATCCGAGGTGTCAAAGACGACGGCCTGATATTTCATGTTATTCTGTTTGAAGTAATCGGCAAGATTCAACTCGGTGGTCGTGCCTGCCTGGATACAGATGGCGGCGCCGTCGAGTTCCTTGGCGCTCTTGACGCCGAGTTTCTTGGAAACCATGAAGCCCTGACCGTCATAATAATCGGTGTGGGTAAAATTCAATCCCAGTGAGGTGTCACGGGTCAGCGTCCATGTCGTGTTACGGGAGAGAATATCAATTTCGCCGGACTGCAGGGCCGTGAAACGTTCTTTTGCGGTCAGGGGAATGAATTTGACCTTGTTGGCATCATGGAGGACGGCAGCGGCAACAGCGCGGCAGGCATCAACATCCAAGCCTGTCCAGTTTCCCTTTTCGTCGGGATTGGAGAATCCGGGGAGTCCGGTGGAAACACCGCATTGCAGCACATCTCGTTTTTGCACTTCCTCAAGGGTGGACGCGGATGCCAGGGAGGCGGAAATCATAAAAAAGACGGCCACCATGATAAAGGATAATTTTTTCATCGGTTCTCCTTATACAAATTTATTCAATTTCACACTGTTACCATTGCAAAGAATGGCAGTTTCCAATAAATTGCTTATAATAACAGAAAAAGGAAAAAAGTCTACCGTGTTTTTCCATAATTGCAACTATTGTCTGTTTCCGAAACGTCGTGTTTTCTAAGTGGCCGGGCAGAGTATTCTATCCTTTATACGATGAAAAATCAGGAAGATACAGTTAGAAAACCAATAATACTGATTGCCGATGACAATCAGGTTATCAGCAAACTACTTGGTGAGCTGTTTACCAGAGAGGGATATCAGGTGGCCGAGGTGAATGACGGGAAATCCGTGCTCAAACTGTTGCCGTCCATCCAGCCGGATCTGATCCTTCTTGATGTGGATCTTCCTGAAATGTCGGGATTTGATGTCTGTCGGAAACTCAAACATGATCCGCCTTCAGCCGATATTCCCGTCCTGTTTGTCACCTCCCGTAACGATAAGAAGGATATTCTGGCGGGTTTTGCCGCCGGTGGGCAGGATTATGTCGTCAAACCGTCAACCCGTGCCGAACTGCTTGCCAGGGTACGCACCCATCTGGCCCTGCGTCAGGCTCAGCAACGACTCAAAGCCAGTGAGGCCCGGTACCGTGAACTCTCTTTACGCGACGATCTGACCGGGTTTTACAATACCCGCTATCTGTATCAGACCCTCCAGGGGCAGTTGGATATGCACCGTACCCGGCCACTATCCGTTATCTTTATGGATATTGATGACTTTAAATATGTTGTCGATACCTATGGCCATCTCAATGGATCACGAAATCTGGCCGAATTGGCGGATGTGGTGCGCGGTGTCCTGCCCGAGGGCTGCTATGGCGTGAGTTACGGTGGTGATGAATTTGTTATTGTTCTTGCCGGATATGATCATAACCAGGGGATGCAGGTGGCCGAACGTATTCGTCAAGCCGTTGAAAAAACCAGTTTTTTATCGACCATGGATTTGTCTATCCATATCACTGTTTCCTGTGGAGTGGCGACCTTCCCCGAAGATGCGCAAACCCTGACCGACCTGCTTGCGGCCGCAGACCATGCCCTGTTTGAGGTCAAGAAACAGGGGAAAAACGCCGTCGGCAGCTTCCACTGATATGAGTCGTCATGAACGTTCAACCAGTCGACTGCTGGCCCTTAATGCGCTCTGTGATTTACAGAAAATCGGAGAACCGATAACCCGGATTCTTTCCCGTTTGTCTGCAAAAAGAAGGTTGGAGTCCCGTGATATCCAATTGGCTGAAGCGTTGATTTTTGGTATTCTGCGCAACCGGCAATATCTTGATTGCATTATTGACCGCTTTTCCCGTCACCCGGTAACCAAAATGAAGCCTCGCACCCTGATTGCTCTGCGCATAGGTGTGTACCAGTTGCTGTTCATGGATCGTATTCCGCCTTCGGCGGCAGTCAATGAAACAGTGCAGGCCTTTAAGGCCGGGCGGCAACCCAAATGGCTGGTTCGCTTTGTCAACGGGGTGTTGCGCAGTGTCGTCAGAGAGCAGGATTCTCTGCCGACACCCGACCGTATGACAGTTGACAGCGTGCCTGTTCCGAATCATCCGGCGTGGCTGGTTAAGCGATGGGAAAAATCCTATGGCAGGCAAAGAACCCGTGATATCTGTCGAATTAATAATGAGCTCCCGCCTTTGACGCTACGGGTCAATACCAGCTTGATGCAGCGACGGCAATTCGCGGCCATGCTTGCGGATACCAGCCGGGTTGAGTATGGAAAATTTGCCGATACCGCCCTGTTGCTGCCCGATTATCGCGGGGAAGTGGCTGGACTGCCGGGATATGAAGAGGGCTGTTTTGTTGTCCAGGATGAGTCTGCCCAGCTGGCCGGCTGCCTGTTGACCATGAAAAAGGGTGGGCGGTATCTGGATGGCTGTGCCGGTGTGGGCGGGAAAACAACTCATCTGGCGGTCCTATTGCCGACTGATGCCCGATTGACGGCTATTGAACCGGAAAAGCGGCGCTACCGTCTTCTTGGTGAAAATCTCCACCGCCTGCAGGTGGCGGGAGTTACGACCGTGAACATGGATCTTGCCGGGTTTGCAGGTACGGCCGGGGAGAAATATGACGGCATTCTGCTGGATGTTCCCTGTTCCGGCACCGGCGTGATCCGCCGCAGGCCGGATATCAGATGGAACAGAAGGATAGAGGATCTGCCCGGCTATCAGAGGCAGCAGCTGCAACTCTTAAGGACGGCGGCCTCTCTTGTGCAGAAGGATGGAATTATCGTGTATGCGACCTGCTCCCTTGAGGCGGAGGAAAACAGCGAGGTCATAGACGCCTTTCTTGCCGAACATACGCAATTTTGTCTTGAAGATGCCTGCGGATTTCTGCCGCCGGCCGCAGGGCATCTTATTACCGCAGAGGGGTACTTTCAGCCGACGCCGGAACAGGGGCTTGATGGTTTTTTTGCCGCCCGCCTGCGCCGGAAAGCGGAATAAACCAGCATGGCTGGATCATATTTTACCGTCCCAGCCACAACAGATAAGCGTAGACTTCAAATGATGAAAATAGTTCGAAACGGCATCACTTCGTGGGCTATTTTCAGATAAACAGGCCAGGCCGCCTTACTCGTCTTCCTCCACATGGCATGCCTCCTCGTCACAGAGGGCCTCACAGGTATGGCAGCCATGGCATTCATCAACATTGACCGGCACGGCCCTGGAATCCCTGATCTCATAGACCTCTCCTGGACAGGAATCTGCGCATTCACCACATCCGGTACATTTCTCACTGTCTACGGTCACTTTCCACATGTTGTTCTCGATTCTTTGTTCACAATCTGAAAATCGTCGTTACCCTTCTTTGACCAGGCGAATATCCCAGGCCTCGGAACGGTCTTCATTGGCCGGATTATTGACGATACGAAATTCAAAAACACGTTGGTTGTCCTGGAAATAAAAATCGTTTTCCAGGGTGGATTTGGAGAGGTGGAAAAAAACACTCTCCGGATGCAGTCCGCCGTCCTGCATCGTAAAATAGCGAAAAAATCCAAAACCTTTATCGGGATTAAAATGGATAACCGTACCCCGTCGCCACTGTTCGTTACCGTGGGGGGGATTCCCCTGGATCGGCAGCAGCCCGGGGATGAGAAAACCGGAAAGATAGGAGTCGGCCGCTTCCCGCAGTTCATGGCTGACGTTGTGGAAGCCGATGACCTCAACCCGGCAGCCCATGTTCTGCAGAGCGGTGACCAGGCGAATAAAGTCGCCGTCCCCTGTCAGCAGGATAACCCGGTCAAGGTTGCGGGCCTGCAGGAGGGCATCGATGGCAAGGTCCATATCCGCATTGGCCTTGGTGGTGATGTTTCCCTCTTCGTCTCGATACCGACGCACATATTTTTTAATTATTTTAAAGCCACATTGACGCAGGATGTTGTGATAGCTGTACACCTTTTGCCGGTAGTCGGCATCAGCCCCGGTTCGTTCCCGGTCTTCGGCCAGGTAGCAGTTGGCCCGCAGCATGGTTGAATTCCCGGCATCGGCCAGATCCACCAGCACATCGTAGCGCATGCCGTAGCCGCCGCTCATCTTGATGTTTTCCGCATCTACATAGATGCCTGTTTTTAACATTATCTGTCTACTATTTTTGCTGTATTCGTATGGCCGGAATAGTCCTGGACCGATTATTCCCACTCGATGGTGGCCGGCGGCTTGGATGAAATATCGTAGACAACCCGGTTGACGCCGCGGACCTCATTGATAATCCGGGTGGAAATACGACCCAGCAGTTCATAGGGAAGCTGGGACCAGTCTGCGGTCATGGCATCGCGACTGTCCACGGAGCGGATGGCAATGACGTGTTCATAGGTGCGGCCATCGCCCATGACGCCCACGGTCTGGATGGGAAGCAGGACGGCAAAGGACTGCCAGACCTTGCGGTACCAGCCGGAATCCTTCATCTCTTCCAAGACAATGACATCGGCCCGGCGGAGGATATCCAGCCGCTGCCGGGTTACTTCGCCCATAATACGGATACCCAGACCGGGACCGGGGAAGGGCTGACGAAAAATGGCCTCTTCGGGCATGCCCAGCTCCAACCCCAGCTCCCTGACCTCATCTTTGAACAGTTCCCGTAGCGGCTCAATAAGCTTCATCTGCATGCGCTCGGGCAGGCCGCCCACGTTATGATGTGATTTGATGGGTGCCTTGCCCCGGAACACCACCGACTCAATAACATCGGGATACAGGGTTCCCTGGGCCAGGTATTTTACCTCGCCCAGTTTGCCCGCCTCCTCCTCGAAAATTTTGATAAAACCAAAACCGATGCGTTTGCGTTTTTCTTCCGGATCGGCAATCCCGTCAAGCTCGCCGAGAAAATACTCGGTGGCATCAACGTCGATCACGGTAAGATCGGTTTTTTCCCGGAAAAATCGGAGCACACTTTCCGATTCTCCGGTGCGCATCAGCCCGTTATTGACATAAATACAGGTTAACTGGTCACCAATGGCGCGGTGAACAAGGGCCGCCGTCACCGAGGAATCCACACCGCCGGAAAGGGCGCAGATAATCTTGTCTGATCCCACCCGTTGTTTGATTTCCGCCACAGTGGCATCAATAAAGGAGTGCATGGTCCAGGTAGGATGACAGTTGCAGATGCCGAAAATAAAATTGCGCAGGATATCGTTGCCGATAAGGGTATGGGCGACTTCCGGATGAAACTGGACGGCAACAAAGGGTTTTTCCTCATGGCGAAGCGCTGCATAGGGGGAATGGGGGCTGGTGGCGGTGGCCACAAACCCGGGTGCCGGTTCTTCGATGCGGTCGCCGTGACTCATCCAGACCTGGTAATGGCTGGGGGGCGTTTCCATACCGGCAAACAGACCGGCGGTGAAGGTGATGGACAGGTCCGCCTTGCCGAATTCACGTTTTTCAGCTTTTTCAACCCTGCCGCCCAGTTGCTGCATCATCAACTGGGCACCGTAACAGATACCAAGTACCGGCACGTCAAGTTCTAAGATACCGGCATCGGAGATGGGGGCATCCTTGTCATACACGCTGGCCGGACCGCCGCTGAGGATAATACCGGAAGGTTGCATGGCCCTGATTCGGTCCAGGCTGAGGGTATAGGGATGGATTTCCGAGTAGACCTTTTGCTCACGTATACGGCGGGCAATAAGCTGTGTTGTCTGGGAGCCGAAGTCAAGGATCAGTATTTTTTCGTTATGGGTTGACATATGTTTTTTACGGTTGAGGTTGATTCTCAGGCGCTGTAAGGACTAAATACCCTAAATGCCTTCGGTTCGGTAGTTGGGCGCCTCCCGGGTAATGATGACGTCGTGGACATGGGATTCGCGCAGGCCCGCCGGGGAAATGCGGACAAAACGGGCCCGTTTATGCAGTTCCTCAATGGTGGCCGCACCGGTATAGCCCATGCCCGAACGCAGGCCGCCAAGAAGCTGATAGATCATTTCACTGATGGGGCCCCGATAGGGAACCTTGCCCTCGATGCCCTCCGGAACCAGTTTGGAAGGTTCACTGTCACTGTCCTGGAAGTAGCGGTCACTTGACCCCTTTTTCATGGCGCCGAGCGACCCCATGCCTCGGTATCCCTTATATTTTCTCCCCTGATAGAGAAAGCTCTCGCCTGGTGTTTCATCAGTGCCGGCAAACAGGGAGCCGATCATGACCGTATGGGCGCCGATGCCTATGGCCTTACAGAGGTCGCCGGAAAATTTAATGCCGCCGTCGGCTATAATCGGTACATCTGATTTTTTCGCCTCCTCGGAACAGCATTTTAATGCGGTAAGCTGCGGTACGCCGACCCCGGCCACTATTCTGGTCGTACAGATAGAACCCGGTCCGACGCCGACTTTGACCGCATCGGCCCCGGCCTTGATCAGGGCTGAGGTCCCCTCGGCGGTGGCAACATTACCGGCGATGACGGCAAGGTCCGGGAAGGACGTCCGTAATGCCGCAACGGCGGCAAGGATACCGGCCGAATGACCGTGGGCTGAATCCAGGACGACAACGTCGACGCCGGCCTTGACAAGGGCGTCGGTCCGTTTTTCCATTTCCGCTCCGACACCGATTGCCGCCCCGGCAAGCAGACGGCCGACGTCATCCTTGGCGGAATTTGGATATTTTTTAATCTTTTCAATATCCTTGATGGTTATCAATCCCTTCAGGTTTCCTGCCGTGTCTACGACCAGCAATTTTTCTATCCGGTGTTCGTGCAACAGGGCCTTGCAGTGTTCAAGATCAATGCCCTCATACACCGTGACCAGGTCTTTGCTGGTCATCACGTCGCTGACATGCAAGTCCGGATCGGAGACAAAACGGAGGTCACGGTTGGTGACGATACCGACCAGCTTGTCGCCCCGCAGGACCGGCAACCCGGAAATTTTATAATGCTTCATAATGGATTGGACTTCCGCTACATTTTGATGCTCGGTAACGGTGACCGGATCAATGATCATACCGGATTCGGATTTTTTTACCCGTTCCACCTCTCGGGCCTGGGTTTTCACGCTCATATTCTTGTGGATGATACCGATGCCACCCTCACGGGCCATGGCGATGGCGGTTCGATGTTCGGTAACGGTATCCATGGCGGCACTGATCAGGGGAGTATTGAGATGAATCGAACGGGTGAGTCTGGTATTGAGAGATACTTCCGCCGGTAACACTTCGGAGGCCGAAGGAACGAGCAGAACATCATCAAAGGTGTATGCGGGTGGAATATCAAGGGAAAACATTATAATTGCCCTCCTGACAGGAGTTGAGTAGGAACTATTCTTATTTTTAGTAATGTACTATTTTCGTTTATACAATAAAACATAATCCGAAGGAATCTGGAACAAAAGCTCTAAAGTAGAAGAGAATACAGGAACCTTGTTCAATATGCAACCTTGTGGAGCGGTGTATCCGTTCCTTTATATAGGTGGAAAAAACACTGGCTATTCCGCCTTCTTCCTGCTTTATTAATGGCCCTTGGCAAAGTAATAAAAAGGTAACTGTTCAGGAGCACCCCCACATTTCGGCCTTCTCGAATAGCACAAGTATGCTTCAAAGACCTAAATAAGGAACAGAGATTAAATAACGTGGACAATATCGTGCTCAGCTTTAGGTCAGGTTTGATCGATCTGATTGAGCGAAACCGCAGACGTAGCAGGGCTACGATGAGGATTTCGTGATTGAAGAGCGGTCAAAGATGGCCTGAAGATGAGATGCGAGATGTTCAGGTTATT
>WGCP01000083.1 GCA_015493715.1 Desulfobulbaceae bacterium | reverse complement strand
GAACGTAAATCGATTTGTGATAACTCCAAATGTGACCCTCCTTATGGTTTTCTGGTATGAACTCTATACCAACTTTTGGAGGCGTTGTCCATATTTATTGACAACTTATTGAAGTTACGTACGGGATAACCTAGAACTGAATCACCCTGAGGGCTATGTAACAATGACGGATAGTGATATAATCCGTCATTGTTCACGGGTTTAATCCGACACAACGGGGCACCAGTGTCAAGGGCGCGGCCGCCATAACCAACAACAGGCCCCTGCGTACTCAAGAAGAGGCAAGCGCCGCCGCCGGAGAGCTTACAATATTCTTGCTTTTGTTTCCTATGGGGTCGTAAGCGAACGGGGGATACCCGGCGACGGGGAGCAGGTCTTTGAGGGGATGGAAAGCATTCTGATAACCTGCCGCCTGCTTTCCAGCAAGATGCAGTTCCCCTCTTTATGGAAAGCAGAACGACCAGCCACTACCTACCAACCACTCCACCCGGAATCGGCCAATAGCTCCCCAAATAATTACCGGAAAATTTCCCAAGGAAAAAACGGGCGATTATCATCAGCGCCCTTATTCCATCACCGTGAATTGATCCCGGCCTTTGATCCCCCAAAAGGTCAAAAATCACGATTGAAGTTCACAATAGGTTCACAAAAACAAAAAACGCGATTTTTAACAATGGCGTAACTTGTTGATTTTACTGGTACGCCAGGCAGGATTCGAACCTGCGACCTACGGCTTAGAAGGCCGTTGCTCTATCCAGCTGAGCTACTGGCGCATGTGGATTACTGATAAATTCGGAATGGAAAAAGAAATTAACACTCTTGCAACTCTCCCTGCAAGCAATTTTTACATGCCTCCTCACTGAGCTCCCAGACAGGGCCGGTGGAAGTGTCATGAATAGTTACTTCCATGCGCAGCAATTCTTCCCGTGCCTTATCGGCCGCCGGCCAGTTTTTTGCCTTTCGGGCCTCTTCACGCTGCTGAATAAGGGCGTCGATTTCAGGAGCCAGGGGGCATTGTTTGAGCTGCAGAATCTCCAGCACTGAATTCATCCGGCCAAGTATTTCAAGGATATCATTTTTTTGCTCCAGGTCAAGGTTGCCTGACTGCAAAACCGGGTTGGCGATCTTAACAAAGTCAAACAGGGCGCCGATGGTCCGGGAAATATTGAGGTCATCATCCATAGCTGCCGTAAAGCGCTGTTCAAGGGTTGAAATATGGGCGGCAATTTCAGGGTGGGGAAGATTGGGCCGTAAGCACAACAATTTCCGGGTGAATTCATCCAGGCGTTTCAGGGCAACACGGATGGAGTTAAGCCGTTTGAAGGTGAACTGCAGCGGCTTGCGATAGTGAACGCTGAGCAGCATGAATCTTATTTCCCGGCCGCTGTATCCCTTGTCAAGAACGTCCTGCAAAGTGACGATATTACCGGTTTCCGCAGACATTTTTTTACCGTCTTTGAGCAACAGTCCGGAGTGGAGCCAGTAATTGGCCAGTGGTTTTCCGGTCAGGGCCTCGGCAATGGCGATTTCATTTTCATGGTGTGGAAACAGGAGATCCTGGCCGGCGGTGTGGATGTCCAGTGTCTGGCCCAGGTACTTGGTTGACATGGCGGAACATTCAATATGCCATCCGGGTCGTACGTTGCCCCAGTCTGTTTCAAAGAAAATGCCCTTTTTTAATTCCGTCAGGGTGGAACGTTTCAGGAGGGTAAAGTCCCGAGGATTGTCCTTTTCGTAGTTGTCGAGATCAACTGTGCGGCCCAGTTTAATTTTGCTTAAATCGACCCCGGAAAGGCGACCATACCTTTTGAATTTTGAAATGTCAAAATAGATGGAGCCATGTTTCTCATAGGCATAGCCCTTGTGAATAAGTTCATGGGTAATCTCAATCATGTCGCCGACATGTTTCGAGGCGCGAGGATAGCCTGTAGCCTTGCGGATGGTCAGCGTGTTGATGGCCTGTTTGAACTCATCTATATACCCATCAGTAAATTCCTGCAGGGAAACTCCGGCCTTTTCCGCACCGGCAATGGTGTTGTCGTCAAGATCGGTAAAATTCATGTAGGAGTCGACCTTGTACCCCTTGAAGTTCAGATAGCGGATCATCAGGTCGGCGACAACCAGTCGACGACAGTGGGCCAGGTTTGGTGATTCGTAGGCAGTCGGGCCGCAGGCATAGAAGGTTATTCTGTCGTCATGAAGAGGCTTGAAGACCTCTTTCCTGCGCTTCATGGTATTATAAAATCGCAGTTGTGGTTTTTTGGTATCCGTCCTCTTGCGGCGGACAAAGAGTGGGGTGCTGAGATAGCGTTCGCCGCCGTCGGGAAGTATCGCCACTACTGTTCCGCTGCTAAGCCGTCCTGCACGTTCCACGGCCGCAAACAGGGCCGCGCCGCTGCTCATACCGGCAAAGACGCCCTCTTTTCTTGCCAGCCTGCGCACCATGCGAAAGGCGTCTTTATCGGCCACATTGACAACGGCATGGGGCAGCTTTTTATCAAAAATTGTGGGCTTGTAGGATTCCTTCATGTTTTTCAGGCCTTGGATCTTATGACCAAGGTAGGGCTCAACGGCAATGACCCGCACTTCGGGATGGAGCTCGTTAAACCAGCGTGAAAGCCCCATGGCGGTCCCTGAAGTGCCCAAGGTAGTGATGATCTCCGTTACCCGGCCTTCGGTTTGGTGCCAGATTTCCGGGCCGGTGGAATTGTAATGCGCCTGCCAGTTGGCCGGATTGTTGAACTGGTCGGTCAGGAAGTAGAGTTCCGGATGCTCGCGGGCCATGGCATAGGCCTTTTCAATGGCGCCGTCGGTTGCCCGTCGGGCCGCCGTCAGGATTATTTCCGCTCCATAGGCCTGCATGATCTGTCTGCGTTCAATGGAGGCCGACTCCGGCATGACCAGTTGACAGCGGTATCCTTTGGCGGCACAGACCATGGCCAGGCCGATACCGGTATTACCGCTGGTCGCCTCAAGAAGCATCTTGTCGCGCGTCAGTTCGCCGCTTTTCTCGCCTGCCTCTACCATGGACAGGGCAATTCGGTCCTTGATGGATCCACCGGGATTTTTTGATTCCAGCTTGCCGAGGAGCCGTACCCCGGCATTGGGACTCAGCCGGGAGAGATCGACAAGAGGCGTATTTCCGATAAGCTCGATTATGTTCATAGACAATGGATTGTAGATATGGTCAAAGCGGTTTCAAGAGGAGAACCGTGTCGGGGAAGTTCGGTACGGTCTGGAATATGTTGCAGTGAGTGACATGGGGGACTTGAATTTTATCGTCCTTTGATCTGAAACGCCTGCCATAATTTCAATAATGCCCGGCCGCATTGAGGATCTGGAATGTTTTCGGTCATCCGACGGAAGGCCTGTTCCTCTTCCCGGTTGATCGTCCTGTTGGGTATCGGTGTTTTTTTCGGTACCTCTGTGGTTTCCTGCGGTCGTTGTAAACAACGTATCTCCCGAACAATCGTTGACTGCAGGTATGTGTTTATTTTCTGGAGCAGATCGGTCTGAATAAAACTGATTTCCTGCATCCAGGCGGAACCGTCGACATAGAGCCAGAGGGCGTCTTTGCGCAGCCAGGCCGGGGTGACATGGGTGGCTATATCAGCGCCCACAAGGCCTTCCCATTGTCGGGTAAGAAGATAAAAATGCCAGTAGGCGGGCCCGATATTTCTATTGACCACCTGTTGCAGACATTGGCCGACCAATTGCTGTTGGTGTTTTTTTTTCTTCATCCCTTATGCCGGGTGATGCAACGGGCAAAGGGGAATTCCGCTTCAGCGGATATTCCCCTTTGGTAGTACCGATATGTACCCTTACGTGTGCAAGGGTAATGGAGAGGTCTAATAATTATCCAGGTAGTTCTCCAGTTCCCAGTCGGTGACTGCGGTACGATAACTATCCCATTCCTTTTCCTTGCCTTCCACATACTTGGTCAATATGTGCTCGCCAAGGGCCTCTTTGGCTATGGGGTTGGACTTCAGTGCGTTAACGGCCTCTTCCAGATTTGCGGGCAGGCTGTCGATGCCGGCGGCTTCTTTCTCGGCAGGGGTCATCTTGAAGATATCCTGATCAACGGAATCAGGAGCCTGCAGATTATTTTTCACGCCATCAAGTCCGGCGGTCAGCATCATGGCAAAGCCAAGATAGGGGTTACAAGCCGGATCCGGACAACGAACTTCGGTACGTGTTCCCAGTCCACGGGAAGCGGGAATGCGGATCAACGCAGAACGGTTGGAAGCGGACCAGGCGACATAGACCGGTGCCTCGTAACCGGGAACCAGACGTTTGTAGGAGTTGACCAGCGGATTGGTCACGGCGACAAATCCCTTGGCGTTCTTGGCAATACCGGCAATGTATTTGTAACAGGTTTCGGAGAGCTGCAAAGGTCCGTTTTCGTCAAAGAAGGCGTTGGTGCCGTCCAGGTTGAAGAGCGACTGGTTGGTGTGCATTCCGGAACCATTGATGCCGAAAACAGGTTTAGGCATAAAAGTGGCATGCAGGCCATGCCGGTCGGCGATGGAACGGACAACCCATTTGAAAGTCAGGGTGTTGTCGGCGGCGGTAAGGGCATCGGCGTATTTGAAGTTGACTTCGTGCTGGCCCTCGGCGACTTCATGGTGGGAGGCCTCGATTTCAAAGCCCATGGCTTCCAGGGTCTCAATGATCTCACGACGGCAGTTGATACCGCAGTCATCGGGATCAACATCAAAATAACCGGCCATATCATGGGTAACGGTGGTCGCATCACCCATCTCATTTTTTTCAAACAAGAAAAATTCAGCCTCGGGGCCGACGTTCATGGTGTACCCCATGTCCTTGGCATCGGCCAGGACGCGCTTGAGATTATTGCGCGGACAACCTTCAAATGGCGTGCCGTCGGATTTGTAGACATCGCAGATGATCCGGGCGGCATTGGTTCCGTCCTGATTTCTCCAGGGAAGAACACAAAAGGTGTTGTAGTCCGGTTTCAGGTACATGTCCGACTCGTTAATACGGACAAAACCATCAATAGACGAACCATCAAACATCATCTGGCCGTCCAGTGCCTTCTCGATCTGGCTGAGCGGAATGGCGATATTTTTCATAAATCCGAAAATATCGACAAATTGCAGCCGAAAGAAGTGCACGTTCTGCTCTTCAATGATTTTCATTATCTCTTCGCGCGTCATGTTCCATCTCCTTGTTCTTGGATGATTGATAAAATGATCCGGCACTGACCGGACACACATTCCTTACCATTTTACGTGTAATTCAGCATTATTTTATTCCAATATTGGCAGAAAAAATAGAACTGTTACCCAATTTCATCCATGCCGATGATTTTGAGTAGGGTCTTTCTGACCATTTCCTGCTGCTCCGGGTCGACAAGTTTAGAGCCGTCTCGTTTGAGGACGTAAAAAATATCGATTAACTGTTCCACTTCGGTGGCGATTCTTGCTCGATGGATATCAAGTCCAAAGTCGGACAGGGTTTGGGTGAGCCGATACAGCGCCCCGGGCGCATCAGCCCCATAGACCTCGATAACGGTAAATTTTTGTGACGATTTATTGTCGAGGACCACCTTCAGTTCCAACTGCTGGACTTTGCGTCTGGGGCCTACACCAAAGCCCTGTTTTTTACCGTGCAGTTTCAGGCCGACATCAAGACGGTAGTTGACCGCTTTGTTCAGATCTTCTTCAAGTGCCTGCCAGTTCTGTTCATTAAATTCGGTCTCGGCAATGGGTTGCACGTCAAGGACATCCACCACTGTACCGTCGGGCCAGGTAAAGATCTGGGCGGCGAGTACGGAAAAATTGTGCAGGGCCAGTACGCCGCAGAGTTTGGCAAGCAGTCCCGCTCTATCCTTGCTGAGCATAAGCAGTGACCAGGACCCCTGGCGGGCCTCGGGAAAAAGGAGGACCCGTTGCTGCAATCGACCGGCATAATCTCTGTGCAGCTGCAGGTGCCGGGCAACGGATTCCGGTGTGAAACTGGTCAGGTAGTCATCCGGCAGGTCCTGCAGCTGCCTACGTAATTGGTCGTCATCGGCCACCAGATCCGCAACTCGTTGCCTGAGCCAGGAAGCGCCTTGTCCTTTGTCCTCTGTTTCCGCTCCGGTGACGCAGGCGGCATCCAGACAGGATTTTGTTTTTAAAAAAAGCTCGGCCAGCAGGGTGGCCTTCCAGGCCGACCAGGCGGATGGACCGGTTGCCTTTGAATCTGCGATACTTAGCAGGTACAGCATGGTCAAGCGGTCAACTGAGCCGATCAGTTCCGCTGTCTGTCGGATAAAATCATGATCTTCAAGGTCACGGCGCAGGGCATTTTCCGGTAAAAAGAGATGATAACGAACGAGAAAGGAGAGCGTGTCGGTCTCCTCTTCCGATAGCCCCAGACGTATGCCGACGTCCCTGATCATTTCGCCCCCCAGTTTGGAATGGTCCGTATGGTGTCCCTTGCCGATGTCATGGAGCAGGGCCGCCAGGTAGAGAATATGGGGTGCGGGCAGGCCGGCAAAAAGTTCTTTTTCCTGATCGCGCAATGTGTGCAGTTCGGCCACCGTCTGCAGTTGATGGCGATCAACGGTGTAAATATGATAAAGATCGTGCTGGGCCAGGGATTCAATACCGGCAAATTCGGGGATGTAGGCGGTCAACAGCCCGGTCTCCAGCATGGCCTCCAGAATGGTTATGACCTCTTTTGACTGCATAAGCAGGTCGATAAATGGTTTTGCCACTCTGCGGGAAGTGCGAAAACGATCATCAACCAGATGGAGGTGACCACTTATCTGTTGGCGAAGACGATGGTGCAGGGGCAGACCTGTGCGCCCGGCCTGAAGAAAAATGCGCATCATGAGATAGGGGCGCTCTTCAAGATCGGCTGGATCGATCAGGTGCAGGGAGCCTCCTCGCTCGACAATGGCCTTTTCCAGGACCCGCTCTTTTCCTTTTTTTCCGTTTAAACCCAGAACCTCGTGGACATGCTCGAAAAAAAGATCCGTGATAACGGCAATATTCTGCAGGTGTCCGTACACATGACGCATAAACTGTTCAACGGCTAATTGACCTTTGGTATCGCGATAGCCGAAACCGGCGGCCATTTCCTCCTGGTATTCAAAATTCAGCCGGTCGTTTTTTCTGCGGCTGATGTAATGAAGGCGGTTTCTGATACGGGCCAGCATGTCCCAGGAACCGGAAAATTTTTCCCGGTCTTCGTTGGTGAGGAGCCCGGCATCCGCCATGGCGTCAAGTCCGGAAAGCCCAAAAACCGCCCTGGCTACCCAGAGCATTGCCTGTATATCGCGCATTCCCCCCTTGCCCTCCTTAATGTGAGGTTCGAGGAGGTAGGCATGTGAGCCATAGTTTTCTCTGCGTTGAGCGCGAAATTTTTCCATGGTCTTGACAAATGTATGCCGGTTGCCGTCAAGTATTTTCTTTTGATAGCGGGCTGACAGTTTGTCAAAAAGCGGTTCGGAGCCTGTCAATAGGCGGGCGTCCAGCAGGGCGACCTGGAAAAAGAAGTCTTCCCCGGCAAAGCGAATGGCATCCTTGATTTTGCGGACGGAATGGCCGACCTCAAAACCGGCGTCCCAGAGGGGGTAAAGGATAGTTTCCGAAACCTCCTGCATGATTTTCCCCGAACGCCGGTCGTGGAGAAGCAGGAGATCGATATCGGAAAAGGGATACAGTTCGCGTCGACCATATCCCCCAAGGGCGATCAGGGCAATTTGGCCCTTGTTGTTTTGTATTGCCGGCGAGCGTGTAAACTGTTCAATGATGAAATCATCAACCAGGGTTGTGTGTCTGTGGAGGAGTTCGTGGCCGCTGAGTCCCTGTCGCCACAACTCCTCCAGCGCCGCCTGCTGCGCATGCAGCTCCTTTGACATTTAGATGGCCTCGTGGTCGGTCTCTCCAGTGCGCACGCGGACAATTTTTTCAATCGGCAGAACAAAGATTTTGCCGTCCCCGATTTTACCGGTCCTGGCCGCCGAAACAACCGTTTCGATGACCTGATCGACCTGATCGGTGTCGATGATGATCTCTAGCTTTATTTTCGGCAGAAAATCCACGATATATTCTGCGCCGCGATAGATTTCCGTGTGACCTTTCTGACGGCCGTATCCCTTGACCTCGGAAATGGTCATTCCTTTAATGCCGATCCCGTTGAGGGCCTCTTTGACGTCATCAAGCTTAAAGGGCTTGATAATAACCTCTATTTTCTTCATTTCTCAACCTCATTGAATGGATAAGTTGAAAGTAACTATTCAGGTGGGTGCAGGGAACTTCCCTGGCCATATCCTGTAACGGTTCAGGAGTGCTCCATATCTGTGCAGGCAGACCTGTGAACTATAGTGATTCCTATGTGAATCAGACCTGACCGTGTAGAGATGGGGTGCTCCTGAACCGTTACAGTTGAAATTGTCTTTTATGTATTGATTAAGTGTTATATGCGGTTTCCGTGTGCTCGGCCGAATCAAGACCTTCAACCTCGGCATCTTCGGAAAGCCGGAGTCCCATGGTAGCATGAATGGCTTTTAAAAGCAGCCAGCTGACGATAAAGGCATAGGCTGAGACTGCAACAGCGCCTATGATCTGATGGCCAAGCTGGGCACTACTTCCTGCCAGCAGGCCGTTGACACCGCCGGGATTTGCCGCCTTGGTCGCAAAAATGCCAAGGAGAATGGTCCCGGTGATGCCGCCGACTCCATGGATGCCGACAACGTCCAGAGAATCATCAAACTGGAGCTTTGATTTCAAGTTCACTGCGCCGTAGCAGACAAGCCCTGCGATAAGGCCGATAGCGATGGCACCGTTGGGGCTGACAAAGCCGGCTGCCGGCGTAATCGTTGCCAGACCGGCAACAGCTCCCGATGCCGCGCCCAGCGTGGTTGGTTTACCTAACCGCCACCATTCCATCAGGGTCCACATGGCCATACCGGCCATACCGCCGAGATGGGTGGCGACAAAGGCGGTAGCGGCAACATCATTGGCCGCCAGGGCCGAGCCGGCGTTAAAGCCGAACCAGCCGAACCAAAGCAGGCCGGTTCCCAGCATGGTCATGGGCAGGTTGTGGGGCATGAAGCTCCGTTGCCCATAGCCCTTTCTTGGACCGATAACCATGACCGAGGCCAGGGCCGCCATGCCGCAGGTCGCGTGGACGACCAGTCCGCCGGCAAAGTCGAGCACGCCTATTTTGGCCAGCCAGCCGCCGCTGCCCCATACCCAGTGGCAGACCGGATTATAAACCAACAGCGCCCAGAGAAGACTAAAGAGCGCAAAAGGAGCAAAGCGGACCCGTTCGGCAAAAGCGCCGGTGATGAGTGCCGGGGTGATGATCGCAAACATGCACTGATAAATCATAAAAACAGTTTGCGGGATCGTTGTTGCGTACTGGCTGCTGGGAGCATTGGTAACACCATGCAGGGCGAACCAGGATAAATCACCTATAAAACCGCCCACGTCCGGGCCAAAGGACATGGAATACCCGAAATAGACCCATTCGATTGAAATAATCGAAATCATGATCAGACTCTGCATAATGGTGCCCAGCACATTTTTTCCACGCACCATGCCCCCGTAAAACAGGGCCAGACCCGGGGTCATCAGCAAAACCAGTCCTGCCGCCGCTAGAATAAAGGCGGTATCCGCTCCGTTCATTACTTGCCTCCTCTTGGATTAGAAAAAATATTACAAAGTTGTTAACAATAAAAACAACATTGTAACAAGAGGAGGTGGTTAATTCAAGTTTGCTGTTTCACTTGAATGACCATTTTTGTCATGGGATCAGCGTTGCCACGCAAGGTTTTAGGCCTTGCGTGGCATGATCTGCAATAGATCTTCGGCATGCTGTTTTACAGAGAGTAGCCGACCTCCTTGTGATCGGTAACATCAAGTCCCTGTACTTCATCTTCCAGGCTCGGACGAAGGCCGACAACTGCATCCACCACTTTAAGCAGGATAAAAGTGAGGACGAGCGAGTAGCCGATGGCGGCCCCGGCTCCTATTGCCTGGATCACAAACTGATGCGGGTTGCCGAAGAACAGTCCGTTTGCGCCATCTGGATTCCAGAAGGTGGAGGCAAAAAGGCCGGTGGCAAGTGCTCCCCAGAGTCCGCCGACTCCGTGTACGCCGACAACGTCCAGGGCATCGTCATAGCCGAATTTTCCCTTCATCAGAACGGCGCCGTAACAAAGCGCTCCGGCGACGAGTCCGATAACCATGGCCGATAGGGGGCCGACAAAACCAGCAGCAGGTGTTATGGCAACAAGGCCTGCCACCGCGCCGGAAGCAGCGCCCAACGTGGTTGGTTTTCCCTGGACCGCCCATTCCGCCAACACCCAGGTGATGGCTGCGCATCCAGTGGCAACCTGGGTGGTGAACAGGGCAAGGACGGCAATGGGACCGGCGGAAAGTGCGGATCCGGCATTAAATCCAAACCAGCCGAACCACAAGATCCCTGCTCCTAAAATCGTCATGGGCAGATTATGTGGGTGCATTGCCTCCCGGCCGTAACCCTTTCGTTTGCCCAGGACAATGGCCGTCACCAGAGCTGCGGCACCTGAGTTGATATGAATAACGGTGCCGCCTGCGAAGTCAAGCGCCCCCATCTTGCCGAGCCAGCCGCCGCCCCATACCCAGTGGCAGACCGGGAAGTAGACAAATGTTGCCCAGAGCACGGTGAACAGGGCAAAGGCGGTAAATTTCATCCTTTCGGCATAGGCGCCGGTAATAAGCGCCGGGGTAATGATGGCAAACATCATCTGAAAGGCGCAGAAGAGAAGATCCGGAATGGTGTCGGAATACGGGCCGATGCCGGTGCCGACTCCTTTAAGACCAAGATATTTCAGGCCGCCGATAAAGCCGCCTATGTCCGGGCCAAAGGCTAGGGAATAACCATACAGGACCCAGATAATTGAAATCAGCCCAAGGCAGAAAAAGGACTGCATGGTCGTCGATAGTACATTCTTCGAACGGACAAGCCCTCCATAGAAAAGCGCCAACCCGGGGGTCATCAGCATGACCATGGCCGTTGCTATCAACATAAATGCGGTATCACCAGTATTCATTCCTTAACGTTCCTCCAGTATATTTTTTGTTGTCTCCACCGGGGTATTTCCTCCAAACACACGACAGCGGATACGTACAACTTCATTTCATTCCTCTAAGCAAGGGGCGGGCCAGGAGGAGAAAAATAGATTAACCTGTTGAATGCCCGATTAAATATTGGATAGGGGTATTTTTTGCCCCTGAATAATCGCGACAATGGTGTTATTTTTTTTAAATTTTTTAACAAAAATGTATATTTATTTTTTAGGAAAAAGATGCTGTGAGCAAGGGGAGGATATTTGACAAGGGATGCCTGAGCATGTACCATTGCAAGAGGAAAGGAACATATTAGGCGACCTTGAAAAAATGTATTGCGGAGTCTCGCAGATAAGCGTAACGCAGTGGAGACTTCGGGCTCGCTTACCTGCCTCCTTGTATCTGCACCTGTCTCAACGTTCTCGGTACACGAACAGTGATGCGGCTTGACCGCATGACGACTGCAGGATTTAGGTTTAAAATTTTACCGACAAGGCAATACTGGAAAGGCAAATGCTCTCAGACGGGAAAGAAATGACAACGGAACGAAGACGTTTTATCAGGCCGGAAGCCCTCAATCTCCTTGATTATCTTGTCGTTGATGCCCAGGGGAGGCAGGGAGAGTACTCCATGGGCCGGACATTAAACGTCAGCAGAGGTGGTATTCTGATGGAGACGCACATCCCTCTACCTGTTGGGCAGCAGGTCATGATTACCCTCGGTCTTGAGGATAACCTTGTTGATATCATGGGTCGTATCGTTTATGCCACCTATTCCGCTGGCATGCATCAGAATGGGATAGAATTTTTCCATGTGGCGGAAACCGACAGGAGAATTCTTGAGCACTATACCGAGGCATTCCACTGCCAGTACCAGGAAGCAGCCAAGGCGGGCATGGATCAACTATAGCGCGAAGGCACCTATGCCTTCACAATTCAGTCGTTTCGGCCATAAACATCGTCAAAGCGGACGATATCATCCTCCCCCAGATAGGACCCCACCTGTACCTCGATCAACTCAAGCGGAATAACTCCTGGATTCTCCAGCCGATGGTTAGTTCCGGCGGAAATATAGGTTGATTCATTTTCGTGCAGCAGGATCGTCTGCTCACCGTTAACCACCTGCGCTGTTCCTGAAACGACAACCCAGTGTTCGTGCCGGTGATGGTGCATCTGCAGGGAAAGCTTTGCTCCCGGATTGACCGTGATTCTTTTGATCTGGAATCTGCCGTGCATCTCCAGGGTCGTGTAGCTTCCCCAGGGCCGATAGACGGTTCTATGGTAGCGAAATTCCTGTCGTTGTTCTTCCTTTAATCGGTTGACGATGGTTTTAACGTCCTGGGAACGATCCATGGGGGCCACCAGAACGGCATCCGCAGTTTCGACAACAATGGTATCCTGAAGGCCGAGGGCGGCAACCAGCGTATCCTCAGACCTGATCAATGAGTTATTGACATCCTCAAGCAGGACATCACCGCAGGTAACATTACCGCGCTCATCTTTTGCCGATACCTGCCACAGGGCCTTCCACGAGCCGATATCACTCCAGCCGATATCGGCTTCCACCATGGCGGCCCGGTCGGTTTTTTCCATAAGGGCGTAGTCAATGGAGTCGGAAGGACTGCCGGCCATGGCATTTTTATCAAAACGAAAAAAAACACCGTCAACACTGCCTTGATCTACCGCCTGTTCCATGGCCCCGACAATGTCCGGGCAATACCTGCTCATCTCTTCCAGCAAAAGTGATGTCGGAAAGGAAAACATGCCGGAATTCCAGAAATATGTCCCTTGGGCCAGGTAGTGTTCGGCCGTGGCCAGATCCGGTTTTTCGACAAAAGAGGAAACCTTGTCGCCTTCGCCCCTGGCAATATAACCATAGCCGGTTTCCGGATGATCAGGGACAATGCCGAAGGTTGTCAGGCTGCCCTGCTGTGCCAGTTCGGCTGCCCGGGCGACAGCCAGGGTAAAAGAATTATTTTTGGTGATGAGATGATCAGCCGGCAGCACCAGCAGGACGGGATCATCTTGTGTCTGCCTGCGGGCAAACAGCGCCGCCCCGCAGATGGCGGGCGCGGTATTGCGTCCCAGGGGTTCCAGTAGGATATGGTATTGGGAAAAAATGTCCAGTTCTTCTATCTGGGATTTCGTCAGGAAACGGTGTTCTTCACCCACCACGATGATCGGGGGCAGGATATCGGGCAAATCATGTACCCGTTGCAGGGTGGTCTGCAGCAGGGATTTGTTACCGGTAAGATTTATAACCTGTTTTGGGTACATTTCCCGGGAAAGGGGCCAGAGTCGGGAGCCGGTGCCACCGGCTAAAATAACGGGTTGAATAGTCATGGTTGCATGGAAAAGGTTATTGGGCTTTGCCTGAATAATTTCATGGATTCTTTTCTATCTTTGTGTCAATCGCTTTGGATAATAGCGAGCAGCTCTTTTGTTTTTTTCTGTAACAGTTGTGGGTCGGCTCGTGTTTCTACATTCAGACGGAGTACAGGCTCGGTGTTTGACTTGCGAAGATTGAAACGATACAGGGGAAACTCCACAGAAAGGCCGTCGGTGTAATCCTTTTCCCCGTCTTTATACTGTTGTTCAACCGTTTGAATAACAGCATCAGGGTTCTTGACCCTGGAATTGATTTCCCCGCTGACCGGATAGGCTGCCATGCGGTCGTCAACCATGGCGGACAGGGGACTGTTTTGTATGCTCATCAGCCGGCAGACCAGCAGCCAGGGGAGCATGCCGGTATCACAATAGCCGAAATCGCGGAAATAGTGATGGGCGGACATCTCGCCACCGTATACCGCATCTGTTTCGCGCATCTTTTCCTTGATGAAGGCATGCCCGGTCTTGGTCATAACCGGGTTGCCTCCGGCCCGTGTTATCATCTCCCGGGTGTTCCATATCAGCCGGGGGTCATGGAGAATGGTTGCGCCGGGATGATCTTGAAGTATTGCAACGCCTAGCAGGCCGACAATATAATACCCCTCAATAAAGCGGCCGTTTTCATCGTAGAGGAAACAGCGGTCAAAATCACCGTCCCATGCAATTCCCAGGTCGGCGCCATGTTTGCGGACGGCGGCAGCGGTTGCCTCTCTTTTTTCAGGAAGCAGCGGATTCGGGATACCGTTTGGAAAGGTTCCGTCCGGCTCATGGTTAATGCGGATAAAGGTAAAGGGAAGGTGTTCTTCCAGCAGGTCAATGATCGGTCCGGCGCAGCCGTTGCCGCCATTAACCACCAGGGTCAGCGGCTTCAGATCGTCCGTAGCTGTTTGAGTCAATATGTGCTTTATATAAGAACTTTTATCGAAATTCCGCCTGCATGTACCGGGAGATGAAGGGTTATGTTTTTGCAGAGTATGCCACCAACCATCATCGGCGGCCCTGGCACCAATTTCATCCAGGCCGGAATCGCCGGAAACGGGACGGGCGCCTTTTTGCACCAGTTTCATGCCGTTATAATCGGCCGGATTATGACTGGCCGTGACCATGATGCCACCATCTATGCCTTGATCTTCACCGTTGAACACCGCATAATACATCTCTTCTGTTCCGCAGAGACCTATATCCACCACGTCGACACCTTGTGCGGTCAGCTTTTGGATCATGCTTTGAACAAGAGGAGGGCTTGAAAGACGCATGTCATGGCCGATAACGAGCTTTCTTGCATCAAACTGTTCGGCAAAGGAACAGCCGATCCTGGCACCAATGCTTTCGTTGAGTTCGTCGGGGACGCGGCCCCGGACATCATAAGCGGTAAAACAGGAATACGGAGTGGACATTACATTTTTTCCGGGTTAAAAGTATGACACGTTGAATCCAGGCTATCTCTCGGAAAGAACAAGAAATATTTTGCAACCTGGTAAAACTGGATTATATAAAATACTTTTAGCATAATCAATTGATAAAGACAACTTTTCACCCCATGTGACCATATCATGAAAGGTATCATTCTTGCCGGTGGTTCCGGAACCCGCCTCTATCCCTTGACCAGGGTCATCAGTAAACAACTGATTCCTGTCTATGACAAGCCCATGATCTATTATCCCATGTCGGTGCTGATGCTGGCCGGTATCCGGGATATTTTGATTATTTCCACGCCTTATGATCTGCCGCGCTTTTCCGAACTGTTTGGTAACGGCAGTGATCTGGGACTTCGTATCTCTTATGTCGAACAGCCCCGGCCGGAGGGGCTGGCCCAGGCCTTTGTTCTTGGGCGGGACTTTATCGGTGATGATTCCGTCTGCCTGGTGCTCGGGGATAATATTTTCTTTGGTCATGGCTTTGCCGATATTGTCCAGCGTTGTAGTCGACTGCGTTCCGGCGGCACGATCTTTGGGTATCTGGTCAAGGATCCCGAACGATACGGGGTTGTTGAATTTAACAGCAGGCAACAGGTCGTCGGTATTGAGGAAAAACCGGAGCAGCCTAAATCACGCTATGCGGTTCCCGGCCTCTATTTTTTTGATAATGAGGTCGTGGATATTGCGGCTTCGATACAACCTTCCGCCCGAGGCGAATTGGAAATTACGGATATCAACAAACATTATCTTGAGCGGGGAAAGCTTACCGTTGAATTGCTTGGCCGGGGCTTCTGCTGGTTGGATACCGGTACCCATGAATCTCTTCAGCAGGCAGCCAGTTATGTACAGGCGGTCCAGGAACGCCAGGGTCTGAAAATAGCCTGTCTTGAAGAAATCGCCTATCGGCTCGGGTATATTGAACGGGAGCAGGTGCAACGTCTGGCCGTAGCAATGAAAAAAAATCAATACGGTGCCTATCTGCAGGATATGTTGAAGGACACCATCCCCGACGGCAGGGCGGAACAATGAAAGTCTTGATAACAGGTGCCGGCGGACAGCTTGGCCGGGATTGCGTCGCTCGTCTAACGAGCGTTCACCGGGTGGTGGCCTGCACGTCCGCCGATCTGGATATTACCGATAGTGACCAGGTGGATGCGGTCTTCAGGGAAAACAGGCCGGAGGTGGTGATCAACTGCGCCGCCTATACAGCGGTTGATCGTTGTGAAAAGGAGAGTAAGCGGTGCTTCGGTGCCAACGGTGTCGGGCCGGGGTTGCTGGCGGTGCAATGCAGCGCGGTCAACGCCCGCCTGATCCATATATCCACAGATTATGTCTTTGACGGTAACCGGCCCGTTCCTGAACCATACTGCGAGGATGATTTGATCAACCCGCTTTCGGCCTACGGCAGGAGCAAGCTTGCGGGGGAACAGGCTATCGTGGAATCAATGGATAATTACTGTATCCTTCGCACCGCCTGGTTGTATGGGCTGAGCGGCGGTAATTTCCTCAAGACGATTTTGCGTCTGGCCCTGTCCCGTCCGGAGAACCAGTTGAAAATCGTCAACGACCAGTTCGGTTCTCTCACCTGGACGGCGCGTCTGGCCGAGCAGATTGAGGCCCTTGTCGACAGCAAAGAAACGGGTATCATGCACGCCACCGCCGAGGGATTTTCCAGCTGGTTTGAAGGCGCGGTTTTTTTTCTGCAGGTAATGGGAGTTGAGGCTGATCTTGCGCCCTGTACCTCCCGCGAGTATCCGACACCGGCCCATCGGCCGGCAAATTCCATCCTGGAAAATAAACGGCTGAAGAAGGCGGGTTTGAACAAAATGGTTCCCTGGCAGCAGGATGTGCAGGCCTTTGTTGATCAAAATCGACAACCCCTTCTTGATGAGGCCATGGCAGGGCAGGCATAATCGTCATACCTGTTCCGGCATCTTTCGATCGTTAATTTTTACTAACTGCAGGGCACCCCAGGCACCCAGCTTTTCACCGGCAATGAGGACGGCCCCTGTCACACCTTCCATATTCTTCACAATGGCCAAGGCCTTATTCAATCCACTCGCACCCTCCCGAACTTCGTTACCCAGCCGGGTAGCCAGGGCATCGGCAAAAGCGGCTTCCGGCGCTACCACCACCGCCGCATCGGATGCGCCAAGGCTCAAGGAATGGCCGATGGTCGCCGATGAGGTGCAGACGCCGCAGGGCATGTGTTCCGGTTGCAACCGGATACCCACTTTGCCGCTCAGCGGTGATTCGCCTGCATATATGGCTATGGTGCATTCCCTATTTCTCCGCACATAGATATCGCCGCCGTTTTCGACGATGATTTCACTGTGCCCAAGCCGTTCAAGCCCCCTGCCCGTATATTCGGCCACGGCTCCGGCCACGGATGCCATCGGTCCTACTCCCGCTCGGCGGCCCGCTGCAAGCATGGTGCGAATTATTTTCGGTGCGGCAGGATCATCGGCCAGCGGAACCAGGGAATGGAGAAATTCCGGATGGCTGTTGATATAGCGTTCTATTTTCGTCCGAACCTCCGCTACCAAGGCAAGGGCGGGGTTCTCAACCTTGCTTTTGGCCATGATATGCAAATCCGTCTCCATCAGCTGCACTCGAGAACCAATAAGGCCGGATTGCGGCAACCGGCGATATGAT
>WGCP01000082.1 GCA_015493715.1 Desulfobulbaceae bacterium | reverse complement strand
ACTACGAAACACTTTCCGAAAGCAACAGGCAGCTGCAGTTATTGTACAACAAACTGGTACAGGCGGAAAAAATGGCAGCCCTGGGAGAGATGACGACCATCCTGGCCCATGAACTGAGAAATCCACTCGGCATCATCCGCAGTTCGGCCCAGTTTCTTGTCAAGGGTGAACGAAAACCGGCGATGCAACAAAAATTACTGGGCTACATCGTTGATGAAGTGGACAACCTGAACCTGGTTATAAGCAATCTCCTTGGCCTTGCCCGTCATAAACCGCCCCACTTTCGCCGCGTGGGCCTCAAGGCGGAGATAACAGAATCGGTCGCCAAATGGAGACAGTGCCCGGAACATAACAAGAGAGTGACAATCGACCTCACTCTTCCCGACCACCTGCCGGTACTGTATGCCGATTTCAAACAACTCAGACAGGTTCTGTATAACTGTTTTGCCAACAGCGAAGAGGTCATGCATGAGGGCGGGAAAATAACCATTTCCGCACAAGAACTTGACAAAGAACGACTTGAGCTGCGGGTGACCGATACCGGACCGGGTGTTGCCGATGATGATCTTAAACTGATTTTTAAGAAATTCTTTACCACCAAAAAAAAGGGCATCGGCCTGGGGCTGCCGGTCTGCCGTCAGATTGTTCGTGCCCATAACGGCAGCATTACCCTTAAAAATAATCCGGGCGGAGGGGCCTCGATTATTCTCCGTCTGCCCTTGCGACCGCTGATCACCCTTGGTCACTCCAGTCGGGCCGATGAGGCTGCCTGATGACAAAAAGGAAGGAAATAGATGGCAAAACAGATATTGATCATTGAGGATGAAGAACGGATGCGGGACCTGCTGGAACTCGTGCTGACGGAGCAGGGATATCTCGTCAAAACCGCAAGTGACGGCATGGAAGGCATGGTCCTGTGGCAGATCATGAAACCGGATGCCGTTTTGACCGACCTGAAAATGCCCCGGGCCGATGGTCTCGAAGTCCTGGACTTTCGTAATCGCGGCTTTCAGCAGGTACCGCTCATCATCCTGACTGCCTTTGGTACCATCCAAAGTGCGGTAACGGCCATGAAGCAGGGCGCCTATGATTACCTGACCAAACCCATTGATAACGATCACCTGGTCCAGGTGGTTCAACGGGCCCTCAAAGAAAACGAGAATGCATCGGGGGTGTCGCAGATCAGCGAACCACCCATGGACCGGGTTATCGGCGCATCACCAGTCATGAAAAAAGTGTATGAGGATATACAGCTGGTCAGCTGTACAAAAATGTCCGTCCTGATAACCGGTGATTCCGGAACGGGAAAAAAACTGGTTGCCAGGGCCATCCATAGCCATTGCGGGCACCCGGACAGCCCATTTATCAGGGTCAACTGCGCAGCCATTCCCCATGATCTGCTGGAAAGCGAGTTGTTCGGACATCGTCGCGGCGCCTTTACCGGTGCCGTCAATGATCGCAAAGGGGCTTTTCTCCAGGCGGACGGCGGCACCATCTTTCTTGATGAAATAGGCGATCTTCCGGTTGAACTTCAGCCGAAGCTGCTGCATGCGGTCGAAGAAAAATCAATCCGGCCGGTGGGAGCGGCGCAGACATTTACCGTCGATGTACGTATCATTGCCGCCAGTAATCGTAATCTGGAAGATATGGTGCTGAACGGATCATTTCGCGGCGATCTCTTTTACCGGCTCAATACCTTTCATTTTCCTCTGCCGCCACTGAAAAAACGAGGGAAGGACCTGATTGAATTGATTGATTACTTCCTTGCGATGTTCGGCCGGGAACAGAACAAGCAAGGCCTGGCGGTTTCCGCCGAGGCCTTGAAACTTCTCCATAGATACCAATGGCCCGGCAATGTACGCGAGTTACGAAACGTGCTGGAGCGCATTGTCCTGACTTGTAAAAACGGCACAATAACCACTGAAATGCTCCCGGAAAAGATACGGACTCTGAAAAATGAACCGAGTGAAAAAACCGACAAATTTCGACCGCTCCCCGAACAGGAAAAACACCTCATCCTGACCACGCTGCAAAAAGTGGGCTGGAACCAATCCGAATCAGCACGCAGGCTGGGCATTACCCGAAATACCCTGCGCTATCGCATGAAAAAATATAATATCAAGCGTCACCCAAAAGAGACAGGCCGGACTTGGTGAAGTAAATCATCCTTCCAGTATTGACCAGCCTTATTTGCGCTCCATATCTTCGCCAATTCATGCCAACAGGGTAAGCTCTTCACCATGTTCAAATTTTTCCCGGAGCATGGCCAGGGTAATACCAAGCTTCAACTGATAATGCGGCTTGTCGACAAAACGTGACCAGTCACCTCCCCATTCGATCTCTTCCGACATCCCTGCTTTCGCCGCCTGATCATAGAGAATGCCATGGGT
>WGCP01000081.1 GCA_015493715.1 Desulfobulbaceae bacterium | reverse complement strand
GCCATGGCATAGATCCCGGGATCACCGCCGCAGACAAGCGCGACCCGGCTACCGTCATCGGCCAGGGCCAGCGCTTTGCGACAGCGGTCTATCTCCTGCATCATGGCAGAGGAAATCACCTGTTGGCCGGGTGTAATGCAGTCCTTGACCAGATCAAGATAGGTCTTATACCCCACGACCACCTCAGCCTGTTCAATGGCTTGCCGGGCCCGGGGCGTGATGAGGTCAACGGCTCCGGGCCCGGTGCCGACCACGGCCAGGCTCCCGGTCTGTTGGTCTGTTGTTGTCATTTGCTGTTGTTTTTTTATGGGACCACGGATGGACACTGATCGACACTGATAACGACCCGCACGCACCACCTGCCACAAGCGAATCTACCGTTCAGCGCGGATATGACCGATAAAGACTAAACAGACCGAGACCTACCCAAAACCGCGTCGTGCTTGCGGTCACGGTGCAGACGATTGTTGGGCTATTTGCTTTTTCAATGTGCAGAAAAGCAAATAGGGAATTGAATACACAATTCCCCTATTATTGATTTGCTGATTTGTAGTTGCTAAATGTTAAGCAATACAATTTTCATTTTCATAAGATAACTCTTCGAGGTCATCCTTTGTTGCAATAAATTTAACAAAAATTTTAAACGTCTCCCGCATGGATTCTCTAATTAAGCTTAGCTCTTTTTTGGTATTAGAAAGAAACCATTTTACAAGAATAATAGGGAAGAACACAATAGGAATCATAAAAAACATTAATATTAATAAAGGTGAAGAAAAAACCATATAATCAAAAAGAATTAAAGACGATTTATCTCTTGTCTCTTTTATGAATGAATTTAAATTCTTGTCACTGGTTTTAAATTTATTATCAATATTGTTTTTTATATAGTTTTTCAACTCATTATCATCGTCAATTGCCTTTGAAAAGAAAATGACTTCAACTAATGACATTTTTTCGGTAAAACGCAAGTGACTATTAATCAAATCTCTGATATTTTTATACGTTTCATCGCTTAATGGTATGTGATTCGCTATATAATAGTTTCTGACATCATCTCTGAGGTCAAATAATTTGTCGCGATAATGATCTAATATAGATTTTCGTAATAAATATCTCCATATAATTATTGTGAAAATAACATTAATTACAAAAAAAACTGTGTTTATCATTCTTCTTTACCTCCTGGGGTTTCGCCGCTTTTAGTTAAGCCGCTGGAAGAACGGTAGTCGTCTGAACTTTCAAGCATTTTTTGATATTTGCCTTTTTGGCGTATTGCTCTTTTTTTACCTTTCCTTTCAATATACCACCCTGTTGCAGTTGCACTTGCAAGTAAATAACCGGTTATATTAGAGACATTAATCTTTTCTATGATAAGCGCAATTGCTTTTATGGCTTCAGGATTTGAAGTTAAAAATGGTTGTAGGCCAACAAATAAAATTTTTAGCGATGCCAGTATGCAACCAATTGAAATGGCATGTTTTATAACTCCACATACCATGCTGAATTTTCGGGTTGATGCTCTTATTTTTTCTATTTTTATTTCTGCGGAATCAGACATAATTATTCCTGATTACCACCGAAGCTCAGCAAAGCCGTACCAGGGATAACATCGCTCAGTATCCGCTACTTGATTTGACATAAAATTTACCTGTTACGTAAGGGGGTTCTCTTTGTTTCATCCCACCAAGCGATGGTATCCCTTGTTTCTGAGGATTGATGGTAATCAGGTAATTATTTATATAATGAATTGTGACTCATTTGCAAAGATAAATTGAATTACTTGATAAGCCCACCAAATCACTATCCGTGTCCATCCGTGTTCATCCGTGGTTCCCGCCAAAGGGATTGCTTATCTCGGCAATGGCCACAGTGACATTGGGCCATTTCATTTTTTTTACCAGCAGCCTCCCGCCGTCGCTTGCCAGCACGGCGGCCGGTTCGGCCACGCCCTTAGCGCCGGTGGCCCGTAAAACAACCGCCGAGGTCGACACCCCATCAACACCGTTGAGTTGGTTGTGGTTGAAAAAATCAAGGGGCAGTGCATGCTGAGCGGCAAACTCCAGCAACCCCTGTTCATCGCTTTTCAAATCAATGGTTGCCAGCCGGGCAACTGATTGGCGGGCGAGATGATGCTCCTGACAGGCCTGCTGCAGGGCCTGTTCAATCTCCTTGGCCGGGGTATTTCGATTACAGCCGATCCCTGCGACCAGTGCCTTTGCATGCAGCAGGGTTCCGGTTGTCTGCACCCCGTTGGCAGCAGTAATGACCAAATCAGCCTCCTGCGGCCGGGCCTGCCGCTGTATATCGCCCGGAAGCCCCGGCAGCGGATAGTCGCTATACAGGGTGACCGATCCCTGGTTGACCAGTTTTCCCATGGCCCTGGTCAACCCGTCCCTGTCAGCCACAACCAGCCCCAGATCACGGGCCCAGAGGTCAAGGGCGGTCTTGCCCTGCACATCGGAGGCGGTGGTAATGACCGCCCGGCCGCCGGTGATGGAGGCCACCCTGGCCGCCAGTGCATTGCCGCCGCCAAGATGGCCGGAAAGAAGAGAAACGGCAAATTGACCACGCTCATCGCAGACCACGACCGCCGGATCCTTTCGTTTATCCTCAACAAGTGGGGCAAGGGTCCGAACCACGATACCGGAGGCCATGATACAGACCAGGGTATCATGGTCATGCCAACATTGCTCCATGGTCCTGCGCAGACTCCCCCGGCAGAAGAACACGGTGGCAGGCAATGATCGGGCCAGCCGCCGGGCCAGGGCATGGCCGCCTTCGGTCAGGGCAAGAATGGCAATATCAGAGGCCAAGCATTCCCTCTTTCAAATCATTGTCAGCGGGATCCTTCCCAAACCAGATACGAAACAGGACCTTTTTCAGCTCAAAATTATCTATCACATCCAGGACCTTGTCATTGAAACGGACCTCCAGCCCCTTGCCGGGAATCCAACCAAAATCATAGACATCATCTTTCTTCACCGTCACCGAAAAAAGTTTTGTAAAGCGATGCATGGCCGCCTGCAATTCCTTATCGGCATGGGACGCAAGCCGCCGGAAACCCTTCATCCATCCGTTTTGCATCTCCTCAGGCGTCACGCCGTCATAGATAAAATGCATCCGCACCAGCATCGGCGCATCACCGGCGATAATGGCCGCAGCATCATGGGAGTTTTTTTGCAAATAGAGACCGCCCGCATAAACATGAAAGAAAAACTTTGTCCGGATGCCGGCTCCGTTCAACACAAGCTTAATGCCGTCAACCGTTAACGAATCCGGCAACAGCACCCCGTCGATTTCCCTGGCTGCCGACAGACCAGGCATAAGTAACAGGATAAACAGCGTCGGGATAACCAGGCGCCGGGACAGTATATTTTTCATGTTCAATTAGGATGAACTCGTAAAAAATACAGACAATGCGTAAAGATGGCTAAGTAAAAACACAGATATGCAAGGAGTGGTGTTCCGGGGCGGGTCTCAACTATACAGGTAGTATGTTGTGAATCGCCCCGGGACACACGACGCAGTAGATCGAAGTTTTTACGACGCCATCAATTATTTCCCCGATCGATATTCATGACTGAAACCGGCATCATACAGCTTCGATGCCGCTTCATCATTCTCACCCAGGGCTGGACCGACCAGGATCATCGCTGTTTTGCGGATGGCCGAGGCCTGTACCTGCCCGGCAATATCAGCAAGTGTCCCCCGGACGATCCGCTCTTCCGGCCAGGTGGCCTTCTCGACCACGGCCACCGGTGTTGCAGCCGGATAGCCGCCTGCAAGTAACTCGCCGACAACCTGGTCCATCATGGAGACGGAGAGAAAAATGCACATGGAGGCCTGGATCGTGGCAAGGTTTTGCAGTGATTCCCGCTCCGGAACCGGCGTTCGCCCGGCCTGCCGGGTAAAGATCACGCTCTGGGTCAGTTCCGGCACGGTCAGCTCCGCCTTGACCGCCGCCGCAGCCGCCAGGGCCGAACTGACGCCGGGAACCACCTCGCAGGCGATATTTTCCCTGTCAAGCCGGTGCATCTGCTCGCGAATGGCTCCGTAAATGGCCGGATCGCCGGTATGCAGCCGAACCACCTTTTTCCCTGCCCGGGCCGCCTTCACCATGAGCGCCATGATCCCGTCCAGATCCATGCCGGCAGAATCATGAATTTCCGCACGCACACCGTCAACCAAGACCGGATTAACCAGGGATCCGGCATAGACGATCACATCCGCCTCGTCAAGCAGGCGGCGCCCCTTAACGGTTATCAGATCCGGATCGCCCGGCCCTGCCCCTAAAAATATAATAGGGGAGCATGTATTGTTCATCCTGTTATACCCCTTTTTCTGATCAACAGGGTGGAAAAATAATGAAGATCCCGGCCCAGGGTCTCTCGGATATCGGTATAGATTTTCTGGTCATCCATGCCGCAGCGCTCGATCAGAACGGCCTTGTCCGTCAGGCCGAGTTCGTCGAGCAGGGTAACGATTTTTGCCATCTTCCGAAACACCTTCATCAGGATGACAGCGTCAAAAGTCGTTAAAATGGTGCGCAAACGATCATCATCAAAGGCGGCCGGAACAATGGACACCACATCATCGCCCAGGCCGAGCGGACTGCACACCCTGGCCGAGCAGGCCGCCATGGCCGTAATACCTGGGATAATCGTTACCCTGGCGTCAGGGTGCCGCCCCTGAAGGGTATCAAGCAGATAAAAGGCCGTGGAGTAGAGGGCCGGATCGCCGAGTGTGGGAAAGCCGACATCCTCGCCCCGCTCAAGATGGCTCCAGACCACGGCTGCGGCCTCCTGCCAGGCCTGAACAACCTCATCCGCCTGCTTCCGGCCAAGATGCACCTTTACCATGGGGAAACGCAGCTCCAATACAGTTTTTTCCGTCACCCCTACCTGAGCGGTCGCAATATGGAGGGCGCTGCTGTTACCGTTTTTCTTTGCCTTGGGCGCAACCCAAATCTTTGTCTGGTCCAGAATGCGGGCGGCTTTGCAGGTCATCAATTCCGGATCGCCCGGTCCGACGCCCACCAGATACAGCCTTCCCGGTTGAATATCCGTCGTCATTTTTTCCCAATAATGAGTGTAATCGGGTTGAGTTGCCGAATTTTCCCTCCGCAATCTTCCCGGCGGCCGACCTGCACGGTTGTACACCGCACCGTCAACCTGTTTTCCCGCATCAGCAGCGGGGCCTGTTCGGCGGTGGTCGCCAGCACAGCGCTTGCCACCATAATTCCGCCCATCCGTAAGCGGGCCGCACAATAGTTGATAATTTCCGCCGCCCTGCCGCCCGAGCCGCCGATAAATATGCGATCAGGCACCGGCAGATCCGTAAGGGCATCCGGCGCCTCGCCGGCAATCAAGCGAATGAAATACCGGTTATAGCGGGCAACATTCTGCCTGATATTATCTTGTCCTTCCTGCTTTTTCTCTATGGTATAGATAGTAAGTCCCGGAGCCATTCCAGCCGCCTCAAGGGCGATGGACCCGGAGCCGCCGCCCACGTCCCAAAAGACACCCCGCCGGGGTAAACGCAGACTGTGAAGCACAACCGCCCGCACCTCATCCTTGGTTATCAGGCCACGACTATGCGCAATCTCCCTTTCCCGCAGTCCGAAAACTGGAAAATCCGTACCAAAATCGAGTTGCTCGACAAGCATCATATTAAGAGGTCCGAACCGGGTTTGGGCGATCCTCTCCAGGCTGTCGCATGTCAGTTTTTCCTCATCGGTCCCCAGGTTTTCCGCCACCTGTACGCGGATTTTTCCCAGCCGCCTCTCATCTCCATATTGACGCAGGGTCTGCAACAGAGCGGCGGCGATCCTGTCGGGAGAATTCCGCTGGTCGGTGAAGAGCATCACCTTGTTCTGCGCCAGAATACGCCCCATAAGGTCCTCTGTACTGCGACCGTGCAGGGAGAGAAAGGACAGATCATCCCAGGGCAGCTTAAACCGGGCGCAGGCAAGTTGCATTGCCGATACCGCCGGGAAAAAGGTAATCATGGCTGCACCGAACCGGTCAACAAGTCGCCTGCCGATCCCAAAAAAAAGCGGGTCCCCCGAGGCCAGCACCGTCACATCACCGGTTTTCAGACTCTCGGCCACCTGGCTCAGCATCTCGTCCACCGGGGCAATGGCGACGATCCTGCGAGGACTATCTGCAGGCAATAATGGGGCAAAGCGTTTCGAGACAACCACGGCCACGCAACCAGCCAGTTGCCGCAGGCAGGCGGTGGAAAGCGTCTCGCCACTGACCCCGTGTACAAAAATTTCAGACATGGGCCACTACCCCCTCCTCTGATGTGACCAAAAAGACCTCCACATCCAGACCCGATCTCTTGACGGCATACTCTTTTGCCCGGAGGCAGACTGCGGTAATCAACTCTTCCCGGCTCGCCGCCTTGAGACGCTGATAAATTTCCCGGGCCGTATTGGCGCCGGCAAGCTCATCGGCCTGGTTCCGGTCAAGGCCCAATTCGTGCAGCAGATCGGCCGCCTGGCTTACCTCCAGCGCCCCATGCCGGACATGGGTCTGGGGGATGCCGAGGGCGCATTTGAGGATCTTGGCCCACATGCCGGAGAGATAAATCTTTGCAAATCCATGCCGCCGCGCCGCCTTGAGGG
>WGCP01000080.1 GCA_015493715.1 Desulfobulbaceae bacterium | reverse complement strand
TTCCGTAGTTTTTCTTTCTGTGCACTACTGACAACAACATCAGCCGTTGATTCGGCAGCCAGGACCGATTGCCAACTACAGGCCACCGCCAGAATCGCTATAACGAAACACAACCATTTATTCATAAACCACGTCCTCCCTTTTTCCCTATCGCGTTGCAGGACAATTAAACAATGCTGAATCCATTCCATAATCTATAAAAAACTCACGTCTGTTGATCAGTGTATCATATTTTATGTCCCTATTAAAACAATTTTCTCTTCGATGCTTTTTTGTTTCTCTCTCTCATCGCCCCCCTCTCCATAGACAAAGAGAGGGGGGAAGATAATTTCCACAAATCCGGAAATTATCTTCCAGGAAAACCAAAAAAAGCCGACACTTTAATTGTGTCGGCTTGAATATGCCCTTGCCTCATCAAAGGCAATGATCAAAACGCAATTTTTACAGCAATAAACGGTTCAATAACGCAGGTTTTCCACACTGTGCGGTAATGGCTTGCCGATAATGCGCTCAATGGTTTGATCAACCACCAGAATATCATTATCAAAAGCGCCATGTGCTGCCTTGATCCATGCTATTTCCTTGATGATTTTATGTTTTTTCCATTCAGCCGCCGTCAACACCTGTTCGTCGTTGACGATACTCAGGGCCTGCTTACCCCAAAACTTCTGCCAGGTCTTGAGCTGGGAAACGGTGGCGCTGTTCCAGGTTTTGCCATCTTTATTTTTGGATGGATCAAACACATTTGCCATGCCGAGCAGCGGTGTTTTATGCAGATTCTCCAGGGCGCGACTGACAAGATAGAGAAGAGATTTGCGATAGGGGCCAACCGTATCATCACGCTCACGCGCATCACTGAGCAGGTGCAGGTGCAGGTCCGATTTCTTCAGGACGTTCTTTTCTATTGCCCGGATATAATGTCTGTTGGCAAAATCGACGCTACACGCCGCTGCATACAGGGTACAGCTTGCAATCCGCACCTTGTTGCGCTGACAGTCCCGCAACATATGACCAAGCAAAATGGAACCGGCGGAATGCCCCACCAGATGGATGTTCAAGCCCGGGCATTTTTTCTGCAGGCGCGCAAGGGCCTTGATCGTAAGATAGGCGCCCCGATTGTTGCCGCTTTTCATGGCCGAAGCCTCGGCATTTTGTTTCATCTGTGACCAGACCGCCTTGACGCCAAGATTTTCCGAGGCGACTTCCAGGGTGCGGTCCAGAATATCGGAGGCACGTTCCTGCGCCTCGGCAAGTACGTCTTCAATGCCCTTGTAATGGGGAAAAAGCCGGTTGACGGCATCATCCATAATGGCGACAATGGATTCCAGCAGTCCGGTTCGCCAGGTGAAAAAAACCGGATAAATCCCATTGGCCTCAAAGTACGGCGCCATGGTTCGTATCCTCCGGATTGACGCCCCTTCACTGTTCAGGCCACCGTGGGCATAGAGAACGATATTCATTTCTTCCCCACCCCGCCCGGAAAACCAGGCGGCAGGCTTTGCAACAACAATGTCATCAACCGTATCGGCCGGCCCGTTATTGACCACCAGACGATTGATAACCAGGCCGTCATTACCCATCACCACCGTATGATCGTAGGCCTTACCCTCGTCCCAGGGCTTGACGAGCTTATCCTGATACTGAAACTCTCGTTTTTCCTGCTTAAACAGGTCAAAGGTCGTGGGATCGGCATTAAAAAGCGACTGCTCCCCTGCAGCTGGAGCCTTCATAGTCCTCACCCGGCCATTCATCATAAAAACGGGCCGGATGGTACAACATGCGCTGGCTGACCTGGGCCGGTAAATCGGATTTTTTGGGCGGTTTTCCTTTGGTCTGCGTAAAAACCACACGCCTCCAGAGCAGATAATTGATGGTGGCCGCAAGACCAAACCCCGTGCAGGCCCCTTCTTTTCCCTGATTCAAGACTAGACTTTTATAGGTGGCAAAGTATTTCGTCACATAGCGGGCCGGGGGGTATTCCGGCTCAAGGGACTGAAGAGGCGGTTCGTAGGGACGGTCACGAAGATCAATCCGGTCCGGGCGGGCATCAAGACGATACTGGTCGGTAAGCGTTGCCATACTGCACCTCTCCTTGTCTGAAATTTCACCTACTTTGGCTCAAGGGTGCGTCAAGGGTACCTCAAGTCCTCCGCACAGAGGACTTCTATATTTCGTAACGGTTCAGGAGCACCCTATCTCTATACGGTCAGGTCTGATTCACATAGGAATCACTATAGTTCACAGGTCTGCCTGCACAGGTATGGAGCACTCCTGAACCGTTACAGGCTGTGGCCAGGGAAGTTCCCTGCACCCACCTGAATAGTTACTATATTTCAAGAGAACAAATAACACGCCAAAAGACACGAAGATTTTACATAAGAGAGAGAAAAATACGAGGAAACAGTATATTACAAAAAACAAGAGGAAAAATTTTCGCTTTCATCTTTTTTCGGTGCTGGTGCAAAAAAACCAGTTGCTGGTTGTTTTGCACCAGGAGTGAATGAAAACCATGATGATCCGACCGAAATACAAAACTACATTGCTTGAAAACGAAACAGGCCCGATCAGATTGTTCTGATCGGGCCTGTAAAAATTGGTGCGCCTGGCAGGATTCGAACCTGCTACCCTCGGATTCGTAGTCCGATACTCTATCCAGATGAGCTACAGGCGCGGGTAACGGCAGCGAGCATACCGTATCTTGGGTTGGGACGCAAGTTTTTTCTCTGCACGTTGACTCCCCTTTTATCCGGCCTGGGCCTGGAGAAAATCAATCCGATTTTCGCCGGGCTTCATTTCCGGCCGGGGTATGACATCAATAGTTGCCTCATGCCGGGCCTCAAGATCGGTCAATTCTTTTCTCTTTTTGTTGAGGAGATAATTGGCCACTTCCAGCGGCAGCCTGCATTCAACCCGGTGGACTTTTTTCCGTAAAATTCCGGTCTGGATCCGACGAAGAAAATAAAGCGCCTGGGTCTCCACGGATTTGACGACTCCGCGTCCCTGGCAGTGTTCACAGGTAAGATAACTTCCCTTTTCAATGGGAGCACCCATCTTTTGGCGGGAAATCTGCATCAGGCCGAAACGAGAAATCCGGCTGATATCGACCTTGGCCTTATCCCGCTTCATGCTGGTCTTGACCTGTTTTTCAACCTCGCGGATATGCTTTTTATTGCGCATATCGATAAAGTCAACCACGATCAGGCCGCCGAGGTCGCGAAGCCGTAGCTGCCGGGCCAGTTCAACAGCGGCCTCCATATTGGCAAGGAATATGGTTTCTTCAAAATCACCGTTTTTCGAGGTCCTTCCCGAATTGACATCTATGGCAACCAGGGCCTCGGTCGGGTCAATAACAATCGATCCACCGGAAGGCAGCGGCACCTGAGGCTTGTAGATCGACTCGATCTGTTCTTCTACATTGTTCTGGTTGAAAATTGGTTTTGCGCCCCGATGCAGTTTCACCCGCACTTTGCGTTGTTTGGCGGGCAGCAGATCGACAAACTGTTTCACCTGCTCAAGCGATTCTTCTGTGTCAACCAGAATTTCACAGATATCCGGGGTGAAATGATCGCGCAGAAATCGAACCACTGTCTCCTGCTCCTCGTAGATAAGAGCCGGGGCCTTCATGGTCTGGCCACGTTTTTTAATCTCTTTCCACAGTCTGAGGAGATAGCGCAGGTCTTTTTGCAAGGCGGTCTTTGTAATATCTGCGCTGGCGGTACGAATAATGTAGCCGATCCCCTCGGGGATGGAAAAACCGCTCATAACTTCGCGCAGAGCCGAACGCCGTTCCTCACCAACAATTTTCCGTGAAATACCAGCGCTGTCACTGCCGGGCATCAACACCAGACTACGGCCGGGCAGGGAAAGATACGTCGTCATGTTGGCGCCTTTATTGCCGGTCACCTCCTTGACGACCTGTACCAGCACCTCCTGTCCCTTCTTAACCACATCCTCGATTTTCAGCTTTTTCCATTGGTGCTGACTGATATACTTTCGGCTTTGTTCGCTGACGTCTTCACGAAAATATTCCGGATGAATTTCATTAAACGGCAGAAAACCGTTGCGACCAGTCCCAATATCGACAAATGCCGACTGCAGATTGGCCTCTACCGCGACAATGCGTCCCTTATAGATATTGTTCTTTGTCCGTTCCCGTACCACTGTCGTCACATGATATGAATCCAGACGACCGTTTTCCAACTGGGCAATACGGCATTCTTCGGGCTCTTCCGCGTTAATCAGCAGCTTAACAACCCCTTTTTTCTTCTCCGGTTCCTTCCTGGTGGTTGCTGGACGCGATTTTCCTTTTCCCTGGGTGTCTCCATTGGCGGTTTTGGCAGGTTGCTTTTTTTTCTGTCCGCTTTTTCGCCCTCTGGAAGTCGTCTTTTTTGCCGGTTCTCGTGACTCGGAAGCCTTCTTCTGCTGTTTGTTTTTGTCGGCAGAAGCAACTTCGACAGGATCATCGTTTGCAGGCGCTTTCCGCTCTGCTTTTGTCCCTGTTCCGTCAGGCTCAACCGGGTCTCCTAGCTGGACAATCGCGTCCTCATCTTTGTCTTTCTTAGCCAGCAAATTGGAGACCCCTTTCCACCAGGCTCCGGTGGTCGCCTTTTGCACCTTCTGTTTTTTGCCTTCTTCAGGCAATTTCGTACTCTTTTTTTCCGTCATTAATTATCCTGCATAATCTGTTTTAGGCAGCATGTTCCACCATGCGGTCGTTCAACCCATGGTGGCAACCGTTATTTTTTGTTTTTTCAGGACCAATGCCGACAATCTCTTGTATGAAAAGGGCTTTCCGCCCATTTTTTCATATCGTATTGCCCGACCCGTCGGGATGGGACTACAATAAGTAGTAGACCCTGTCACCATGGACACGGGTACGCACCTGTCCTGAACGAACCAACGGCGCTAGATACTGCTCAACTTTTTCCGGTCCTCCACAGGGGAAGATCGCATCTATATCGGCAGCCGTACAGGGCCGCCGCTTTAACATCCGTAAAATTTCATCCATGATATCCTGCCGGCTTCTTCCATGGCCGAATACCACTTCAGCATCTTCAGTACCGGTACCGCCGCTCCGGGCAAGGAGATCAACGGGGATACCGGGATTGTTTTTTCTCATCGTCGCCGCAATTTCCCGCATCCGATCCTTGCCGACCGGCCGGGCAAAAGACTCAAGTGGAGGCCGGGCCACGGTATTGAGTTGAATGCGATCAATACGCATTTCGGTTATCACGTCCTGCAAGGCCTGAACATCGGCTTTGCCGTCATTGACATTCAGAGCAAATAAAATCTCCAGCCATATTTCCCCTGTATACTCATGAGAAAAAACGACCAGACCTTCAATTATCTCCTTTAAATCCAGGCAGGTGGCCGGTCGGTCAATTTTCCTGAAACTTGTCTCGCGGGCTGCATCAAGAGAGGGGATGACCACATCGGCGGCAGCAAGTTCCCGGCGGACCTGCGCATCCATAAGCGTTGTGCCATTGGTCAACACGGCAATTTTTTTGCCTGTTTTCTTCTTGAGATGGGTTAGAATACGGCCAAATCCACTATGCAGAGTCGGTTCCCCACTGGCCGTGACCGTAACGACATCGATCTCCTGCTCCCGGCCTGGTTCTGCAAAATAACGGTCGATCTCATCGAGAATTTTCTCCGTCGGCACATACTCCGCCCGCTCACAGGTTAGCCGATCCGTTGCACCGACCTCGCAATAGATACAGTTGAGGTTACATACTTTATCGGAAAAAAGGTCAATGCCGAGTGATCGGCCAAGCCGTCTCGAATTGACAGGGCCAAAAATATGATCCATAAGAGGTGAATTATCAGTGTACTGCCGATGAGGAGAGGAGGGCTAATTGCCCATTAAATACTTTAGACCTACTTTATACCTTTCTACGTTCGTTAGATGTAACCGTTCACCGGGGACGACAAGTTTACGGGAATCTCCGGCCTGTAATCGTTGTTTACCAATGCCTTAGATTTGTTCATTTTGGACTTTGAAGCATACTCGTGCTATTCGAGAAGACAAAAATGGACGAAGATGAGGTGCTGGTAAACGATTACCGTTAGATAAACTAATTTCTATGGGCATGCAAGCCTATTCTCCGCCTTTTTTCTTGACACAACCCATGGGTACGCGTACATTTCTTCAAATTAGGCTTATGTTTTCCGATAGCGACCATTTCCAAAGGTGGGCGCATATTGGATATTCGGAATTTTCCCATTACTCTTATGCAGGAGCAGGTCGAGGTGCAACAGAACATCCAATCCACTCCGATTGTCCTTTTCACTCTCCTTTTATCCGCAGGCTTTCTTCTCTTTCCCCGACTGGGTCTATCGGGCTCTATCCAGGCGAAAGAATGGAACATTACGGCCGATAAAATAATCCGTTATGAAGACCCGCCCAGTATTATCGCCGAAGGGAATGTCATTCTAAAAAAAATCGAGTCGGTAACCAGAAAGAAAAAGAACAACCAGGCAACCGACTGGAGCAATCTTCTGGGTGAAGAAGATACAACAGGCAAAGAAGAACAAGAGGAAACAGTCACCGAACGAAAAACCCTGACAACCATCAAGGCGGACTGGATTGCCTATGACGTCGATCTCGGCAAGATAAAAGCCCGAGGGCACCTGCTCATTGATATTGGGCCGGACCAACTGTCGGCGGAATCGGGCAGGGTTGATCTCAATAAAGAAACCGGCACATTCCAGAATGCCACCATTATCCGCCAATACAAAGATATGCATCTTGAAGGCAGAGTAATCGAAAAAACCGGTGACCTGACCTATCATATTCAAGACGGCTGGATCATTACCTGTAAAGTCAAAGACGGGGAAACGCCACCATGGAGTTTTGCCGCCTCGGATGCAAAACTTACCGAAAACGGTTATGCCTTTTTGAAAAATGCGACCTTCCGGATAAAAGATGTCCCGGTTCTCTACATGCCTATCATTTTTCTCCCGGCTAAGACCTCACGCCAGACCGGCTTTCTCTTTCCCTCCGTCGGCCTGTCCGACCGGGACGGATTTGATTTTACCGCACCTTTTTTCATCAATCTTTCTCCCTCAAGCGACATTACCCTTTATCCCGAGTACATAAGCAAGCGGGGTTTTATGACGGGAGTTGAAGCCCGCTATACAACTGATCCAACGTCCATGGGATTCTTCATGGCCAACTTCCTCAACGATGACTTAAGTGATCCCGATGATCCTGGTAACGCCGATTATTTTGCCGATGGCGGATTTACCCATACCAATCAGGAACGGTATTGGGTGCGGGGCAAGGCCAACCAGGACTTTGGCTTGTGGACCACTCGTCTGGATCTGGATGTTGCATCCGATCTCGACTACCTGACGGAGTTCAACAGCGGCATGACCGGTTTTATCACCAGTCAAAACAGATTTTTTGATACCTTCGGCCGGAGCTTCCAGAACAAAACCGCACTGACTAGAGAAAATACTTTGAAGGTTCTGCGGTCCTGGGACAACGGTTCCTCCCTGCAGATCAACCTGCTTGGTATCAATGATCTGCGGGAACCAAAGACCAGTCCGGACCCGCTTTGGAACCTGCCGGCGATCAACTATTCCGGCCTGTTGCCGATCTATGATACCGGGGTCGACTTTTCCTGGGACACCAACTATACCAATTTCTGGCGGGACAAAGGCGTTCGAGCGCAACGAATCGATCTTCCTTTGAAACTGATTGCCGGTGTTCCACTGTCTCCGTATCTTGAAACCACCGTTGATGCCGGTATCCGCAACACCAGCTATCTCATCGATGATAACGGTGATGCAGCCTGGAAGGATTCCGACACGGAAAATCGATTTCTGGTCGATTTCGGCGGCAAGGTTGGAACGGATATTGCTCGTGATTTTAACATCAATGTCGGCGAGATATATCGCTGGAGTCATACCTTCAGACCCTCAATATCGTATCGGTATGTATCCGACGATGATCAGGACAACCTGCCGAAATTTGATGATGTCGACAGGGTCGCCAATCAAAATACTATTTACTATAATCTGGATAATTTCTTTTCCATCTTCGGCCTGCACAATGGCTCTGAGTATGACAGGCAGTACGGCTACCTGAAGATTCGCCAGGGATATGATTTCCGCAGTGAAAAAAGTGATACCCCCTTGACTCCCGTAGAGATCAAAGCGGCTCTCTTCCCGCTCAAGGATTTTCGTCTTGTCTATCGCTCCGATATTGATGTCTATGGGGCCGGGGTGCTGAGAAATGCCCTGGAGACCAACTATACAAACGGCAGAGGCGACATCTTTTATTTTGATTATTTTTCCAGCAACAACGAGGATGAAAAAGATACGGAATCCATTAAGGGTGGTGCAAGGGTTTCCCTGCTTTACTCATTAATCGCCTCCTATGACATAGAGCGTTCACTGGAAGACAGCCAGACCGTTCAGGAAAACTTCAGCCTTATCTATCAACCCTCTTGCTGGTCGGTTGAATTTGCAACCAATTACACCCCGGGTAACCAGAAATACATGGTCATGTTCCGACTGGCGAACATCGGCAATCCCTTTGGAATTGACCTGCCGGGCATCTAAGGGTTCGGTCAGAAAAAAAAATTCGCATATCCCCTTAAAACTCTCTTACGGGTGTGTTTAACAGCGCCCGAACCGGGACCCTCTTCTCATGATCGCCTATGACGTTTTCAACGGTGATGCTGATGGAATATGCGCCCTCCACCAGCTTCGCCTCAATGATCCACTTCCCGATGCACACCTTGTCACCGGGGTGAAACGTGATATCCGCCTGTTAGAAAAAATACACCATGTCAAAAACGCCCGCATTACCGTTCTTGACATTTCCATGGACAGGAATCGCGAACCATTACTCACCCTGCTTGCCCATGGAAATTCCATCGTCTACGTTGATCATCACTTCAGCGGCGACATACCCAAAAACAATGCCCTGCAGGCGCATATTGATCCGGCGCCCCTGACCTGCACATCAATGATTGTTGATAAACTCCTGGGTGGCGCCCACCGCAAATGGGCAATTGTCGGCGCCTTTGGCGATAATCTTGACGAAACCGCACTCCGAGCCGCCCAGACCATGGGCCTGTCACAAAAAGAGACGGATCAACTTCGGGAAACAGGTATTCTGCTGAACTATAATGGATACGGCGCCACGGTAGATGATTTGTTTTATCCGCCGGAAAAACTCTTTTCCCATGTACATACGTTCACTGATCCCCTGGATTTCCATGTATCATCACCCATGCTCCACACCCTTCGCCGTGGTTATCAGGATGATATGAAGCGGGCAGGCATGGCGGTTCCCGTGCAACAGGACAATCGCGGCAGAATTTTTGAACTGCCGAATGCACCCTGGGCCCGCAGGGTAGCCGGTGTCTTTTCCAATACCCTGGCCAGGCAGAAGCCGAAACTGGCACATGCGCTGATTATTGCCAATGCAGACGGATCTCTGCGCATCAGTGTGCGTGCCCCGCTTAACAGGCGCCAGGGCGCTGATGAGCTTTGTCGCAAATTTCCGACCGGAGGAGGTCGGGCCGCAGCCGCCGGGATCAATCAACTGTCCGTTGAGCAGAAAAAAGAATTTATAACTGCGTTTTCCAATCAATTCTCCACTTGAGAAATACTTCATGCACCTGCAAACCTTTTATTTGTCTCATTTCTTTGTAAAACGTACCTCTATGGCGATCGTCCTGGGAGTCCTTACCCTATCGCTGCTGTTCATCGGGAGCAATGCGGTCGCAGGGAAAAAAATCAAGGCGGCCGATCTGGTAAAAAATGGACAATCCATTGACCTGACGCAGAAAAAATATCAACACCTCTTTCATGAGCTGAAAAGCAAATATCACTTTTCCGACCAGGAGCTCCATTCCATCTTCAAAGGCCAACGCATATCGCGCCATGTTCTTGAACTGATGGACAAACAATGGGAGGCCAGACCCTATTACAAATATGCGCCACTATTTCTCACCAAAGGAAAAATAGCCGCCGGTAAAAAGAAACTTGTTCAATATAAAGAACTCCTTGACCGGATAGAAAAACAAATCGGGGTTGATCGTGAAGTCGTCATCGCCATTTGGGGTATTGAAACCAGGTATGGTGCCCACCAGGGCAGGTATAATGTCCTCCGGACGCTGAATACCCTGTTTGACGCCTATCCGAGAAGGGCCCAGTTTTTTCGGAAACAGCTCATCGCCTTTCTGGTACTCTGTAAAGAAAACAAGGTTGATCCAAAATCTGTTCTTGGCTCCTATGCCGGGGCCTTTGGCCAGACCCAGTTCATTCCCACCTCCTTTCGCGCCTATGCCGTCAGCTTTGACGGCGACACCAGGCGCGATGTCTGGCATTCAATTCCCGATATTCTGGCCTCCATAGCCAACTATCTTAAACAGTTTCACTGGACCCTTGATGCCCCCGTTTATGCCGAACTGGGCCACACTCTTAACAACCAACAGTTGATTGCCGCCAAACTCAAAGGACGAAAAGGACGGGTTCCCTGGTCGATTGTACGAACAGCACAACAGGTTAATATTCCGCCCTCTCCTCATAACAAACCTCTCTCCATTATAGCGCTTGAGCTGCCACCCGGCTCCAAATACGCCTTCCGATACGTTGCCGGTTATCCGAATTTTCAGGCCATTACCGAATGGAACCACTCAAGTCGCTATGCCATGGCCGTCAGCGAACTGGCCGAGGCCATCAAGGGAAAGACCGGAAACCGATAGCTTCGACGGATCGATGACGGTGGTAAGGATCTCCCAAATTGAATGATTTAGCAAGTCGTCTCTTTTTCCTGCTGGTTCTAGTTTTTCCGTACCCGACTGCTGCGGTTCCTGCCTCGCTAGCCCCCAGGCCGACGCCGTCAAAATTTCATCTCCACTTTACCGACGATCTTGATTATCATCTTCTCCACAAGGCCATCGGGGAAAGTCTTCACTATCTCCGGCAGCGCCCGACAACCGCCGAATTTCCCTTGGGGACCCTTTCCTGCACAGGCAAACGCCTGGTCCGTTCCCTTGTTTTCTTTGATCATCTCATTACAAGCCGCCCTTCGCCGGAACTGTTGACCCTGGAGATCAGCACCTTTTTCGATATCTACCAGGCGGCGGGAACACCAAAAGTCTCTCCACCCGGCACGATGCTGGTAACCGGGTATTATCAACCGGTTTTCCATGGGAGTCTTGTCCGAAAACCCCCGTTTCTCTACCCCCTGTATGCAATCCCGGGTAACCTTGTTCTTCGCCGTAACCACAACGCTGCTTCCGTACAGCCCGGTCGTTTCCAGGGAGGTCGTTTTACTCCATATTGGACAAGAAAAAAGATAGAAAGCCGGGGATATGCAAAGGGGAGCGAACTTGTCTGGCTCAAAGATCCCTTTGATGCCTACCTTCTCCATATTCAAGGATCCGGACTTATCAGTTTGCGGGACGGTTCTCTCAGAGGGATCCATTATGCCATGAAAAACGGTCGTCCTTACAGGAGTATCGGTAAATACATGGTCCATACCGGAAAAATCACCCTCGAAGAAGCAGGAATCGACACTATCCGTCAATATCTTGTCGACCATCCCGATGAGCTTCACGAAATCCTGTACATCAATCAATCATTTATCTTTTTCCAGTGGACAACCAGCCATGACGCCGTCGGCAATCTCGATCGTCCTCTAACTGCGGGACGTTCCATCGCCGTTGACCAGCACTGCTTTCCCGCCGGTGGTCTTGCCTTTCTTCAAAGCAGAAAACCGGCTGCCGGCCGAAAGAACGAAAAACACTGGATTTTGTTTAACCGTTTTGTGCTGGCCCAGGATACGGGTTCGGCCATTCGGGGACCGGGCAGAGTGGATCTTTTTTCTGGGACCGGCAAACAGGCCGGACAGTTCGCAGGAAAAATGAAAGAAACCGGTACTCTCTTCTTTCTTCTGCTCAAAAAGGAATTTCTTTAAGCTGATCTTGTACATTTCTTTTTTCCTTTGCTATAATAATACATGATGGCATCGTAAAAACTTCGATCAACACTCTCCCGTTGTACGAAGAATCTGTACCATATTGCACAACCAAAGCCCGGCTTGAATCAAAGGGTGGAATGTTGCGCTCTGCCTGCCGATAAAAGGAATATCTGTTATGAGCTTCACAAATATTATAACGCTGACGACGGATTTTGGTCTGGAAGATCCATATGTAGGCCAGATGAAGGGGGCCATTCTTAAACGGAATATCTCCGCTCGTATCATTGACCTGACCCATGCCATCACGCCCCACGACATTCTCACCGGGGCCATCACCATCCGCACAAGTTACCGATATTTTCCCGATGAAACCATTCATCTGATCGTTGTTGATCCCGAGGTGGGGACCCAGCGCGGCATCCTTGCCGCAGAGGCGGACAACCACCTCTTTATTGCCCCGGATAATGGTCTTCTCTCCCTGCTGGTTATGGACAAAAAAATGAACAAAGTTCATCGGGTGGAGAACAGCTCTCTTTTTCCAGCTGAAGTCAGCGGCACCTTTCACGGCAGAGATATCATGGCGCCGGTGGCCGCAGCCCTGGCCGCAGGGCTGCCCATTGACAAGGTAGGACCTGAAACCTCTTTTTCCGACTGTGTGCAACTTGACATTCCGGAGCCGGTAATCGACAACCATCATATTACCGGCCAAATGCTTCATATCGATCATTTCGGCAATATCAGAACCAATATCACCACCAGACATCTCAGCAGGTTCCAACCGGCAAGCTTTACAGGCATCACAATTTCAGGCTATACAATCAATGCAATTTCAAGCACCTATGCTAATCAGCCTGCAGGAAAACTTGTTGCTCTTATCGACTCTTCCGGCTACCTGGAAATTGCCGTCAACAAGGGTAATGCCGCAGAGCTGACAGAATGCTCCCCTGGTGAATCCGTTATCGTTCAATACGATTCCTGATCATTAAACAACACTCTTCTGCAATTACCACAAAAGGACAGGATCCTACAAAGATAATGCGTCAGCGGACTGCTTTCGTATTTTTTAGTTCATTTTCCTCAAATAGCAGGTAAAATAACCCGGTTAATTCTTGTGCAAAATATTCTTTTTTATGGAGAGCATCTATGAAGAATCGTCTTTTTATCGCGGTCGCCATCCTCATTCTTAGCGGCTGCAGTCAGGTAAACATGGGAAGTGAACGGTCTAAAACCGCTGCCACCGGCAGTGCCGGAGGCGAATACAGCGAAAATGTTAATCCACAGCTTGAACGTTGCGCTGAACCCCTCGGAACCTTGGCCGTCAACGAGGATCACACTGCCAACTGGTATTCCTGGCTGGGCCGATACGGCATACAATCGACGGTCCCGGTTCTGCGTCTGCTGTCTCAACAGAGCAACTGTTTCGTGGTCGTAGAGCGGGGTGCGGGTCTCAACAGTCTGGAACGGGAAAGACGCCTGCAACGGTCGGGAGAATTGCGCAAACACAGTAATTTCGGCAAAGGACAACTTGTTGCCGCCGATTACACCGTAACCCCGACCCTGATCTTTTCCTCCCCCGATACCAGTGGCATCGGCGGCGCCATCGGAGGATTATTCGGCAGTGTCGGCGCCATGATCGGCAGCTCCCTGAAAACGAGCGACGCACAAAGCATGTTGACTCTGGTCGACAATCGTTCCGGAGTGCAGGTTGCGGTAGCGGAGGGGAGTGCAGACTCCATGGATATATCAGGACTGGCGGGACTCTTTGAGACCGGACTCGGTGTCGGCACCGGTGTTCGGGCCTATAGCAGAACCCCGGAAGGAAAGGTTATCGCGGCATCGATTACCGACGCATTCAACAACCTGGTCCGAGCGACAAAACACTACCGGCCGCAGAAGGCTACCGGTCCGCATGGAATGGGTACAGGCGGTAAGCTAAAGGTAAACTGATTCTTTCTGAATCCAAAAACGTCCTGCCGCCCCCTTTTGTACCTCTTGCAAAAGGGGGCTTTATTTTCCAAGCAGACCAAAGCGTTCCCAGAAATCGGGAAATGATTTGGCCACGCATTGCTCGCCGGTAATCGTAACGCCCGGTACCCGAAGACCGGCAACGGCAAAACACATGGCTATCCGATGATCGTCATAGGTTTTGATCTCCGCTCCATGCAGATTACTCCCCCCGGCCCGGCCATGGATGAGCATGGAATCCTCCCGCTCCTCTACCTCGGCGCCCATTCTGCCAAGTTCCGTGACCATGGCTGCCAGCCGGTCGCACTCTTTGATCCGTAAATGGGCGATATTCTGTATCACCGTTGTTCCTTCAGCAAAGGCGGCGACAACGGCCAGGGTCGGGGCCACATCCGGCATGTCCCCCATATCAACCTCAATGGCCCTCAACTTTTCCGGTCCCTGCACGGTCAGGCCGCTTACCCCTGCCCTGGTCACATCACACCCCATTCTTGCCAGCAAAGGGACCAGCTGGGCATCACCCTGCAATGAGGGGACCGGCACATTGGCAACCGTAACACGACCCCCGGTTATCGCGGCTGCCGCCCAGAAATAGGAGGCGCCGGAGGCATCACCCTCAATGGAATATTTCCTGCCCTGATAAGGGAGCCGGGGAATGCGGAAAAAATTCAGCATGGGGGTGGCCTCCGCCCCAACGCCAAAGAAATGCATTACCCTCAACGTCATTTCCACATAGGGCTTGGAATAGACCTCACCCTGCACCTCAAGCTCGGAAGGTTCTGCCGCGTACGGGGCCACCAAGAGCAGGGAGGAAAGATATTGGCTGGATTTTCCCTCGGGCAGAACAGTTGTACCGCCGACCAGGCCATTGGCTCTGATGGTAAGCGGCGGACAGCCGTTTTGCGCATCACTTTCTATATCGACACCCCAACCCTGCAATGCCTCCATCAGGGGCGCAATGGGACGCCTGGCCATACGCTTGCTGCCGACGATATGAAAGGTACCATGGCCAAGAGATGCCACCGAGGTAAGGAACCGGGTGGCGGTGCCGTTGTTACCGAGGTAAATATCCTCATCAGGAGGGAGAATGTTCCCGGCGGCCCCATGGACCTGCCAGCAAGCGGGATCATCATCATTGATCCGGACCCCCATGGCCCGCAGCGCCGCCATGGTATAGGCCGTATCTTCACTGGCCAGCGGTCCCGACAAAAGAGAGATCCCCTCGGCCAGCGCCGCAGCAATCAGGGCCCGCTGGGTCAGACTTTTGGAACCGGGGACTTCAACGGTCGTATCGACCCGTTTAACTGGTATGATTTCTATCATATATTTTAGATGGCAGAGATAATCTTTCCGGATTTTCTTCTTGCAAGTTCACCTTCAAGCGCCCGGCGCATAACATCTATGGGTGGCCTCTTTCCCGTCCATATTTTCAACTGCACCGCTGCCTGATTTAAAAGCATGGACAGGCCGTCAATCGTCCGGCAGCCTGCATTTTCAGCCTCCTGAAGAAGTCGCGTCCGCAGGGGAGCATAGACGATATCCATAACCACGGAAAAATGGTCGAGCAGATCCGGATCTATGACAATATCGGCGCTGTTCGGTTCCATGCCGACCGAGGTCGTGTTGACCAGGGCGTCGGCCCGGATATCATCAAGTCCGGTAGCGGGGACAAAATCACACCCAAGCCAGTCGGCAAGAGCACGTCCTTTCTCTTCGGTACGGTTGGTGATGATCACTTCAGCCCCGGCTTCAACAAGACCAAAACAGACACCCTTGGCCGCACCGCCGGCACCGAGAACCAATACTCTGCTGCCGGCCAGTTGCATTCTGTCGGCAAGGGCCAGGTTGGAGCCGAGCCAGTCGGTATTAAACCCGCGCACAACGACCTCTTTCTCTCCCGGTTTCCGCCGAAACAGGAGGGTATTAACCGCCCCGATCCTTTGGGCCACCGGGTCGATTTCGTCAAGATGCTCCATGACCGTCACCTTATGCGGGACGGTAACCGATACACCGACAAAGCCAAGGGAGCGCAGTCCGGCAACAGCCGTCGTTGGATTAACGGTGTCCATGGGCACATAGATACCGTTGATCCCCAAGGCCGCAAGCGCATCATTATGCATGGCCGGACTCAGAGAATGGGCGACCGGATGGCCTATAATACCGAAAAGCTGTGTTTGTCCATTAATGTTCATCTGTAAACAGGGTGCATAATTGATTCATCCGGGCAGCCGACAACTGTCCCGGCGC
>WGCP01000079.1 GCA_015493715.1 Desulfobulbaceae bacterium | reverse complement strand
TTAGTCCGGACGCCCGGCTGACTATTTATAAATCAGTTATTCTGCTGCCGGCACTGACGGAAGGGGAAACCATCGACGAACCGCTGAGTAACGCGTTATCCAGGGCGCTCGGCAACCTGCATAAATATCATGTCCTGCGGCCGGAAAACGTCGAATCCTGGCTGAAAAAAAAGCTGAAATCCGATGAAAATCTTTCGATGGCGGAACTGGCCCATCAAGCAGGTATCGATCTGCGGGCAAGTGCGATAATCACTGCTGAGGCACACCCCCGGCAAAAAATCGGTGAACTTCTCGTTCGCCTTGACAGCACACCGGTCACGACCTGGAACATTGTCATGTGGGACACGCGTAACGGCCAACCGGTCTGGAAACTTACCGTTTCCCACCAAGACGTTGTCCGGGCACAGGAAGAAACAAAAGAAACGTCAACCATCCTTACGCAGGCAATAACCGCCCTGAAAAAAAAGATGATCTCCCAAGGCGATATTTTCTCAACCCAGTTGCCACGACCGGAGGTTCTGTCCACCCAGGGCGATATCCGCTCTGTTCGAATCGTACTCCAGCCAAACCCGCCCCATATTTTTTCACAGTATCAACTCCTCCGGGCCGAAGACCCTAAAGCCGTCTTTCGACCGACCGGACCACCGGTGGCGAACAAGACACCGCTCATTTTAGTTGATCGTGGACTACGGGATGCCACCAGTTACTATTATACCGTCATAGGCATCAACAATGCAGGCATGGCGAACGTACCGGCTACGCCCTTTGCCATAACCACCACCGGCGCGCCGAGTTCGGTGCACAACCTGCACGCGGCGGGCGGCAGCCTGCGCCATATCCAGCTCTTCTGGGAGCCGTCACAGGATCCCACAGCTAAAGAGTATGTCATTTACCGCAGCGTCAGCTCTGACGGTCCGTTTAAAAAAATCGCCATTGTCAGCGGCCGGGACCAGCAGACCTATATCGACAAGGGACAACCTTCAGGATACAGCCGTTACGGGGAACTAGCCGATAACAGTCGTTATTTTTATATCATTCGAACCCGTAATATCGTCGGCGTTACCAGTGAGGATTCGCAGATTGTGTCGGCGATAACCAAGGGAGTACCGCAACCGCCGACAAACCTGCAGGCCATTGACAGGCAGCCGAAAAAAATCCCGCTGGCATGGGCGGCCTCAAGTGATCCTGATGTTGTCGGCTATGCCATTTTCAGAGCGCAGGCACCCAAAGGGCCTTTTCAGCAAATCGAATATGTCAGTGGCCGGGAAAATCAGCAGTATGTGGATGACGGCAGCTGGGAGCATCCCCTGCAAAACGACACCACCTATTGGTACCGTCTGCGGGCCGTCAACGTGGTAGAGGCCCAGTCTCCCGATTCAGGAACCGTCTCCGCCATCACCAAGGCGGCGCCGCAGGCGGTCATCGGAGTTGAGGCGGTAAGCGGCCTTTTCCGGAAGATCAACCTGAGCTGGCAGCCGAATCCCGAACCGGATATTGATCATTACGAAATCTATCGCGGAACAATTGCCGACGATATACGAACAAAAATCAAAATGATCGAGCCGGGGGGAACCACCTACACGGACATGTCATTGGCGGACAGCAGGACATATTGGTACCGAATCCGCGCTGTTGATCAGGACGGCCTGACCGGTGCATGGTCAGAGGTTGTTCATGCAACGACCAAACACCCTCCCGTACAACCGAAAGGGCTAAAGGCAATTGTCGGCCCAATCGGCATCCTTCTTTCATGGAAGGAAAATCCGGAGCCGGATATTGATCATTACGAAATCAGCAACGGCAGCTTCCTCTCCGGACAACTGGGTGATTCTAAAAAACCACAATTTTTCTATCCCCATCCAGTGAAACCGGGCTCGGAATTCAAATTTCTGGTCCGAGCCGTGGATCAGGACGGTCTGGAAAGCGCCTACTCCGAACCGTTAGTGATCATGCGGCCCGAATAGGATTTTATCCGCCGGACTTCCGCGCCGGCAAGCTGCGGAGAACGGCAAGATTTCCCCGGTCTTCGGCCAGCTCTTTACCCTTGGGCGTTTCCAGGGTCATGGCATGGCCGCTGAAACGGGGATCATTGACAAGAGAGCGAAATCCGTCCAGACCGATGCAGCCCTTGCCAATGTGTTCATGCCTGTCCACCCGTGAGCCGAGCTCTTTTTTTGAATCGTTGAGGTGAAAGAACCGAATGCGATCAATGCCGATAATCCGATCGAATTCGGCAAAGGTGGCCGCATAGGTTGCGGGAGTGCGGATGTCATAACCGGCGGCAAAGATATGGCAGGTATCGATGCAGACGCCTAACCGGTCAGGATATTTTGTGTTTTCCAGAATATAGGCCAACTCCTCAAACCTGTAACCAAGGCCGGTCCCCTGCCCTGCCGTTGTTTCAAGAAGAACGGTGACCGCCCTGCATCCATCCCCTGCCCGCTCAATCACCTGGTCAAGGCAGGTGACCACATTGACAAGCCCTTTTTCCACCCCCGCCCCGCCGTGACTGCCCGGATGAAAGACCACAAAGGAAATACCTAACAGGGCGCAGCGTTGCAACTCATCGGCTAATGCGACAACCGACTTCTCCGCCTGTTCAGGCTTGCTGCTGCCGAGATTGATCAGATAGGAGGCGTGGGAGGCAACCGGCATATTACCGGCCTCTTTCCAGGCATGTCTAAATTCCGCAACTTCGTCTTTTGATAGCGGCGAGGCCTTCCACTGCCGCTGGTTGCGGGTGAAAATCTGCAGAGATTCTCCGCCGACTTGCAGGATTCGCTCAAAGGCAAGATGCAGGCCACCGCTTACCGATTCATGGGCTCCAAGATAGGGCATGTTGTAATTCCAGGTTCAAGGTTTTTCAGTTCAGGGTTGACGGGCCCGGACCAAACGGTGCCGGGCAGGGGACAAAAAAGGACGGTATTTTTTACATCCGCCAGTGCTTTCTGAGAAAATCAATACCGGCATGGTTGGTCAAATCCAACTGAATGGGAGTAACGGAGATATATCCTGCCCGCAGGGCCTGTTCATCGGTGTCCTCACCACCGGTCCAATGCACGGTGCCGCCGCCGATCCAGTAATGCTTGCGGCCCCAGGGGTCAAAGGTCTCCTGGATGGCATTTTTGTAGACCCTGCGTCCCTGGCGGGTGAAACGAATCCCCCTGATGTCGGCGGGCCCGCAGGCCGGAACATTGATATTGAGCAGGGTGTTTTCCGGCAGGGAAAACTGCAGGGCCATGGCGGCCAGTTTCCAGGCAACATCGGCGGCAACGGAAAAATCAAAGGGCGTTTCCCCGGCAAGAGAAAAAGCCAGGGACGGGATATCGTACATGGTCCCCTCAATGGCAGCCGAGACGGTGCCGGAATAGCTGATATCATCCCCGAGATTGGGGCCGGGATTGATCCCCGACACAATCAGATCGGGCCGCCGGTCAAGGACCTTGTTCATGCCGATGGTCACACAGTCGGTTGGCGTGCCGTCCAGGGTATGGATGTCCGGCTCCAGCTCCTTAACCCGCAGGGGCCGGTTCATGGTCAGAGAATGACTGACCGCGCTCCTGTCCTGTTCCGGCGCCACAATAACCGCCCGGCCAAGGCTCTGCATGGCCGCAAACAGGGCCCGGATTCCCGGCGCGTACACGCCATCGTCATTGGTCACCAGGATCAGCGGTTTTGTCACTTTTGCCCTCTCAACTGCTT
>WGCP01000078.1 GCA_015493715.1 Desulfobulbaceae bacterium | reverse complement strand
TAGTTAAAACTATGGACTTTTAGTCCATAGTGGTTGAATTGTTTGTGTTCTATTTGCTTATACCTGCCCGGTGGGAGTCGGAAGTCGAATCATTTTTGTAACGGTTAAAAAAATTATATCATCGTACCTGCCCAGAAGCTTAGGGATAAAGCGTATTCTTTATCATTTCTTTACTGAGAAATGAGGCAAATACAAAAAATTTAATTTTTTCCTTGCCGCAGTGTAAAAAATTTTGTATCAACGAGTATCGGAGATTATATTTGGCTTGATTGGAAGGTAAGTCCGATTAAGTCAATTCTCTCATTACTCAAAAAGTAGAGGAGGAAGTATCATGAAGAAAACCTTAGCTGTTGCCGCCATTGTTTCCAGCATGGGTTTTGTTGGTAGCGCTGTTGCCGCAAATTTTGCCTTTCATGGCGACCTGGATCATCGTTTCCAGGTGTACACCAATCACGCTGATTTCCTGGTCAATGATCATTTCAAGAAAGGCGGGGCTATAAACACCAAGGATGACGTCAATGATTCCTGGGGCGAGGTCAAGTATCGCATGTGGACGGAGATGGCCAGTGACAACAAGAACGTCAAGGGTGTATATGCCATTGAGATCGGCGGCTTGGAATTTGGTAAAGACGGATCCGTCGGCAGATCTGTTGGCGGTCTGTATTCCGGTGATGGTGTCAATATTGAGACCCGTTGGGCTTATTTAGATATGCAGGTTCCCGGTGTTGCTGATAAGATGCGCCTGAAAACAGGTCTGCAGCCCTTTAACCTGAACAAGTACTTCTGGAAAGAGACCGTCATGGGTGTCAATCTGGATGGCCAGGTTGGTAATGTCGGCTACTATGTTGGCTGGGAACGTCCTTACCGTGTAGATGCCGGGTCCGCCGGTCCTGATGTTGGTGATGTTGATGCCTTTGTCGGTAAGGTATCTTTCTCTCCCATGGCTAAATCCAAAGTAGGTTTTTTTGGTTCCTATATCCACAATGATTCCGCTGTTCTCCATGATGAGAATGGTGCCCGTACCTACAATACTTTAGATGCCAATAAGTGGGAGTTCAAGAAGCTCAAAGATGAGTTTGACCTTTCAGTGTACACCATGGGCCTGACCGGTAAGTTTAATATCAATAATCTGTTTTTTGATGGCGACTTCATCTATCAAGGTGGTACAATTGATAACGCCACCTATAGAGATCAGAATGGCGTGACAAGTGCGGCCCATGATTATGATATCAGCGCATTTTTTGCCCATGTTGACGTTGGGGCAAAGATCGGCGCCACCAAAATCACCGGTACCTATATGTATTCCTCTGGTGATGATGATCCGACCGATGATAATATTGATGCCTATATGGCCACTGATGTTGATATGACTTTTTCGGGGGTAATCACCGAAGGTCATGCCACCACGGATGATTACTTCACCGAGCGTCCCTATATCCTGGATAAGGGTTTGCATCTCTTTAGAGTTGGCGTTGACAACAAGGTCAGCAGCAAGCTGAAAGTCGGTGGCGCCCTCATGTACATGATGACCGCTGAAGACATTACCTACACCGGCGCACAGGGACAGAATTTTGCTGATGACTCGGTTGGTACTGAAGTTGATGCTTACGTCAAATATAAACTGTACCCGGATGTGACCATGTCCATGAATTTTGGCTATCTCTTTACCGGTGATGCCATGGACTACTTTGAGAGCGATCTCAATGGTTCCGCTGATGAGGATATATACACTGTCGGCGCTCGTATTCGGTATAAATTCTAATCGAATTTTTTATCAACTGAATACATCTGTAGGTGCGAATTTATTCGCCTGATTTATTAGACGATTGTAATATTTTTCAAAGCAAGGCGGCTGAAGCCGCCCCTACCTGATAACAACAGAAAATAAGTTGTCCGAGGCGACCAACTGGAGACAGTTGGTCGCCTTTTTTTATGATTTCCTCTTCGTTGCGGTACATGGTTATCGCTTGTCAACTGAATCCGGAACAACCTTACGCAAGCGTTGCCCGCAACCCAAATAATATGATACATTTGCGGCTAGCCCGCATATTTCACAAAGGTCGTCGCGAAAGGCCTCCGGTTGATACATGGAGTCGATGCATTTTGGGTAATATGTATCGGAAATTGATTGAAAATTACCGCTTGAATTTCTCTACGTCTACGCTTACTTGTTTTTTATAACTGCAGTTTAAGAGTAAGGAATCAATTAAGATAGAAATAAGCATCCTTTTCCACCTACCCTCTGTTTCTGCTTTCTCATAAGGTAAAAAGGGAACATGGCATCAAGGTTCCGTTCTTTTTGTTCTTTTTGTTCTTTGAATCACAACCAAGATTCGACCCATTATTGGCTAATTATTTTGTATCCGTTGTCCTAAACTGTTGAAAAATCCTTGAGAACAGGTATAACTTTCAGCAGTACAGGTACCCCATTCCTTTCCCTATTTCCCGGAGAGTTGTATCGCTATGAAAATTCTCACTCGTCTCTCTTACTTGCTTATCATTCTGACCTGTTTCCTGGCGCAGGACGCCATCAGTGCAACTGTTAGAGACATTGTCTCCGACATGAAGCCCCTTGAGGGCTATGTTGTTGATGTTGTTGGCGGTCAAATTATTCTTGATCTCGGCAGTGATGCAGGTGTTCATAAATACGATCTGTTCACCGTCTTCCATCAGGGACGGAAATTAACGGACCCGATCACCGGTAAAGTCCTTGGTCGGATTGAATCCCGTTCCGGTGTTCTTTCCGTCACCAGAGTGGAAAAGATATTTTCCTATGCCAACGCAGCCGGCCGCGGTGCGAAGGTTAACCGTGGCGATAAAATCGTCCGGTTTAAGGAAGTTACGGCTGTCGCAGTCGATAAAACAGGAAGGAACGATCATTTTTTTTCTATCCTGCAACAAGACTTACCGGGTTTGACCTGGCAGGAAAAGAAAACTTCAAAAACCGAGCTTGTTTTTATCCGTGAGGGGAATTTCCTCAAAGTTGAGGATAGTCATGGCCGGGTGATTAGAGATTATCAAATAGATCAGCAGGTGCAACCGGTAGCGCAACCGCAACCAACGGCTCAATCTTTTGCTCCCGTGTATGCAGCCGGTGCTGCGGCTGCCGGCGGCAACGACAACAGCAACGGGAAAATTCGATATGACCTGCAGACCTATGGTTACAACCAGGGAGGCAGCCTTCCCTTTTCAGCGATCATGGGTGATTTTCTTATGCTTAAGGGAACGATGCATCTTGCCGTTATCCGGGATCATGAAGTCATGGTGTATAAGGTAAAGGACAAGGGCTTGCAGCGGGTCGCCGGGATGAAAACACCGTGGACCAAACTTCTTTCCGTCTGCTGGTGGCAACCTGGTTCCGGAGCACCGTATATCGGTATGACCGGCTATGACACCGATGGTCAGCAGGTCAGCTCAATCCTTCTTCAGTTTCGTAACGGATCACTTGCCGTTGTCCAGAAGGATATACCTTATATCATTAACAGCAGTGACGTCAATGGAGACGGCCAACCTGAAATCATGCTGGCCCAGAATTTTGATCAGGATGTCTTTTTCGGCAGAAAAACCCGGCAACTGATCCTGGCTGGAACAACTGTAAAAACTGTAAAATACATCGGCTCCCTGCCTCCCTCATATCGAGTAACCGGGGGAACGGTTTTCCAGCAGGCAGCCGGAACCAACCGTTCAGCCGCCTACATTGTCGGCAATAAACTCCATATTGAAGAAGGTGGCCGACAGGTCTATTCAAGCGCAAAGGAAATGGGAGGCAGTCTTTCCACGGTTCGTTACGTCCAGGATCCCGGATCTATTAATCCGTTGTTTTCCAATGCCAACATAGAGGTCAGGCCGCTTGCCGTTGATGTGGATAATGACGGGACGCGGGAGGTGCTTGTTCCCAGTGCCGATCTCTCTGTTTTCTCCACTGTCGGTGGAGCCAATTCCATCAAAAAGACATGGGTATCCGTCTTGAAGAAAACACCGGCCGGTACCTACATGAAAGGGAAGATCGGCGGAAATTATGAACAGTATATACAGGGTATCGGGGCGGCAAACGGATCTTTATATCTGCTGACCGTGAATCCGGGCGGGATTTTCACCGAGGCCCGTGGTCAGAGCAGATTGTTAGTCTTGCCGATGGCGGAGTAGAGAAAAAGGCAACGACTTTTTCCTTATTATGGACGAGGGGCGCATCCAGTCTGGATACGCCCCCTTTTTTGTTTCCAGATAAATCAATAATGAAAATGATTTGTTTCTGAAGTTTCTGTTTACCCGCAGAGCGGGTATGAAGTGTCATGGAACAACAGCAGATTACACTGTTTCACCACGCATTTTGCGTGGTGGAACAAGAAAACGGGGAGTAGGAGCGGCTTCAGCCGCGAATTGTTCTTGTAGCACCACGCAACATGCGTGGTGCTACACATCACATTCGGCGCTCTGCGCCATTTGTCATTTGTAGATTAAAATCCGTGCCTTGGGTTGGGGCATAATAAGGCTGAAAATAATCGCGGCTGAAGCCGATCCCACGATTATTGATCAGATTTCAACACGGCCAAAAAGGCGCGTTGTGGAATCTCAACATTGCCGACGGTTTTCATCCTCTTCTTGCCCGCCTTCTGTTTTTCCAAGAGTTTGCGTTTTCTTGAAATATCACCACCATAGCATTTTGCCGTTACATCCTTGCGCAGGGCGGAAATATTTGTCCGAGCGATAATGTTGCCTCCGATGGTGGCCTGGATAGCAATTCTAAACATCTGCCTGGGAATCTCTTCTTTCAATCGTTCGCAGGCATTCACCCCTCTTTCTCTAGCCCTGTCTCTATGGGTAAGCTGGGATAGGGCGTCGACCTGTTCCGCGTTGACCAGGATGTCAAGTTTGACCAGGTCACTGGGACGATAGTCCAGCAGTTCGTAATCAAAAGAACCATATCCCTGGGTCACCGATTTCAATTTATCATAAAAATCATAGATTACTTCAGCCAGGGGGAGTTCGCAGGTGAACTCTATCCTTCCCGGCATGGGGTAATGATAGTTTGTATTTTCACCTCGTCGTTCCATACACAGAGTCATGACGGCGCCCATATAGCGTTCAGGAATATGTATGGTTGCCTTGATAAAGGGTTCTTCAATCTGTTTGATTGAGCCGGGATCCGGGAAATAGGTAGGATTGTCGATCTCTTTGACGGTATCGTCCTGCAGTGTAAAAATATACTTGACCGTCGGTACGGTGAGGATAAGTGAAATATCGAATTCCCGTTCCAGCCGTTCCTGCACAACCTCAAGATGAAGAAGCCCCAGAAATCCGCACCGAAACCCGAAGCCAAGGGCGGCGGAAGAGTCTTTTTGAAAGGTGAGGGCGGCGTCATTAAGTTTAAGCTTTTCCAGGGCCGTTGCCAGGTCTTCATAATCGTCGGTGGCAATGGGGTAGATGGAAGAAAAAACAACCTGTTGAATTTCGCGAAATCCAGGTAGCGGGGTAGGGCATGGATTCTTCTTAAGGGTAATGGTGTCACCCGGCCGGGTATCGGAGACGGTCTTTACCCCGGCAATAATATACCCGACCTCGCCGGCGCCCAGTTCTTTTTTCGGGGTTCGCGCAAGGTGAAACAACCCCAGCTCTTCAACCCGGTATTCGGCGTTGTTGGACATGAAAACAATGGTGTCTCCCGTCTTTAACCTGCCGTTTATTACGCGGACCGAGATAACCGTTCCTCTGTATGGGTCGTAATTGGCGTCAAAGATCAGGGCTTCAAGGGGTTTCTCCGGATCACCTTCCGGGGGCGGCAGTAGAGTAACGATAGATTCAAGCAGTTCGGCCACGCCCTCACCGGTCTTGGCGGAACATTTTTTGATGGCCGATTCGTCAAGGCCGAGATCTTCTTCAATGGTTGCCGCCACCTTTTCCGGTTCGGCCGCAGGCAGGTCTATCTTGTTGATAACCGGAATAATTTCAAGGTCATTCTCCATGGCAAGATAGAGGTTTGCCAGTGTCTGCGCTTCAATGCCCTGGGCGGCATCGATCAAAAGTAGTGCCCCCTCGCAGGAGGACAAGGCACGTGATACTTCATAACTGAAATCAACATGGCCGGGGGTGTCGACAAGATTCAATGTGTAGGTCTCGCCATCGGCAGCGGTATAGGGAAGACAGATAGTCTGGCTTTTTATGGTAATGCCGCGTTCGCGTTCGATTTCCATATTGTCCAGGAGCTGATTTTTAAATTCACGATCGGTCACCATGTCACAGTGTTGGATCATTCGATCAGCCAGGGTTGATTTGCCATGATCTATATGGGCTATTATACTGAAATTTCTGATTTTTCCTATGTTCTTGCTCATTGGGCTCTCTGAAAATTTATTGTACATTGATTTGCAGGCAACATACCTTGCTCCAATGAACCAGGCAACATCTATTGCAGGAATCGAAATATCATTTAGGCTGAAATAGCCCATGGCGTGCTGGTGTTCCGGATGCTTTTTTTGACAGCGAAGCAGTGTCATTGTTGTGGCTGTTGCCTGCCGATTTGGTCCAGGTACGGTGATTTTGTAATAATTAATCGGGTAAAAATAAGCGCGGAAGACAGGTGAGGGCGTCGGTATTTAAGTGAAAAAAAAGATTGGTTGGGGTATAGTAACGGTCTATACCCTGTATGTGAGGAATACTCCGTGCAGGGTACTCTTTTTTTTAATGGCGTTGTGAAAACTTCGATCTACTGCGTCGTGTGTTCCTGGGAGATTCTGAAACATACTCCATGTATAGTTAAGACCTGCCCTGTAACACTACTCCTTGGAGTCACCTCTTCGGGGTGCCTACATGTATGTTTGTGTTTTTACTTAGCCTGCTTTAAGAATTGTTCGGACTTTTTACGAGTTCATTTTTTTTGAGGAAAACACATGCCGAAAAAAAAGAAGTCCGTCAAAAAGAAGACAAAATCTCCATCCACAAAGGATCAGCCACAAGAACAAATGATTCATCCTCTGGTGGTTTTATCTGATGAAGAAAATCTGCCTGCGATTTCCAATCCCGCCCTGCACAGATACCTGCAGGAAATCAGCCAATACGAATTGCTGTCCCGTGAGGAAACCGAAGAACTTGCCGCCCGTTTTCAGGAAACCGGTGATCCGGATGCCGCTTACAGGCTGGTTTCTGCAAATCTTCGTCTGGTGGTCAAGGTGGCCATGGATTTCCAGAAATACTGGATGCAGAATTTTATGGATTTGATCCAGGAAGGCAATGTCGGTCTGGTTCAGGCGACAAAGAAATTTGATCCTTATCGCGGGGTCAAATTTTCCTATTATGCCGCCTATTGGATTCGTGCCTATATTTTGAAATTTATCATGGATAACTGGCGTTTGGTCAAGATCGGCACGACCCAGGCCCAGCGCAAGTTATTTTTCGGTCTCAATAAGGAACGCAAGCTTCTTGAAGCCCAGGGTTTTAAACCTGAGGTGAAACTGCTGGCCGAACGTCTCAATGTCAAGGAAAATGAAGTTATAGAGATGAGCCAGCGGATGGATAACTGGGACGTCTCGCTTGAGGCACCCGTCCGTAGCGATTCCGAGGATCAGCAAAAGAACTTTTTACCTCAGGGCGGGCCGAATATTGAGGACCTGGTGGCCAGTCGAGAGATTCGTGAGACTCTTGGCGAGGTTTTGGAGAACATGCAGGACAAACTCAATGAGAAAGAACGGGTTATTTTAAAGAGCCGGTTGCTCAGTGATGAGCCGCTTACACTGCAGACCATTGCGGAACAGTTTGGTATTTCCCGGGAGCGTGTGCGACAGATTGAGGCAAATCTTCTCAAAAAGTTGAAAAAACAACTGGAAAAAGATATGCCGGATATTCTTGATCTGTTCGATGGCGAAAACATGGTTGTCCGTGGACCTGTAAGCTGACCGGCAAACAAAAGAGGCGTAGAATATTTTTTTCCGATTCGGTAAAAGTGCAGCATACCCCCTGTAACGAATAATTTTTAATAGTTAATATAAGTATGAATGTCCCACTCTTGGACCTCGGTCCTCAGATACGGTTGTTACGAAGTGAAATTATCGAGGCCGTAACCCGGGTTATAGATTCAACACGTTATATCCTGGGTCCGGAGGTCCTGTCCTTTGAAAAAAATGTGGCAGCGTATTGTCAGGCTGATTTCGGTGTAGGCGTCTCCAGTGGTACCGATGCCTTGGTCATGACGTTAATGGCCATGGAAATCGGCCCTGGAGATAAGGTCATTACGACCCCGTACACCTTTTTTGCCACCATGGGAGCGGTCCTGCGGGTCGGAGCTTCACCTGTCTTTGTCGATATCGAAGAAGAGAGCTTTAATATGGACCCTGATGCCCTCCGGGAAGCTCTGGAGTGTCAACAGGGTGCAGGAAACAGGGTTCGGGCTATACTTCCCGTGCATCTTTTCGGGCAATGCGCCGACATGGGACGTATTGTCGCCATTGCCGATGAATATGATGTGCCGATTATCGAAGATGCCGCCCAGGCCATAGGCGCCTGCTGTCCTGTCGCGGATGCACAAGGGCGTATCTCCTGGAAAAAGGCCGGTAGTATGGGACGCACGGGTTGTTTTTCCTTTTTTCCCAGTAAAAATTTAGGCGGCATCGGCGATGGCGGTCTGGTGACCACCTCTGATGAAAAGTTGGTTGATATCCTTCGCTCCTGCAGGAATCACGGCGCAAGTCCAAAATATTTTCATCCCCGGGTCGGGGGCAATTTCAGACTTGATCCAGTGCAGGCAGTCGTTTTGGAAATCAAATTGCGGCATCTTGATGGCTGGCATGATAAACGTCGTCAAAACAGCATGATATACAGAGAACTGTTTGCCGGTAAAGGGTTGGCGGAAACAACGGTCAGGCTGCCGGTTGAGAAATATGCTGATATGGCCGGTTCTGAAGGACGAACCCATCATATTTACAATCAGTTTGTTATCCGTGCTCCTGAGCGTGATGCACTGCAATCATACCTTCTTGAACATGGAGTCGGGTGTGAAGTGTACTATCCGCGTTGTCTGCATCAACAGGAATGTGTCAGCACCTATAATGATCAGGCTTTTCCGATTGCCGAAAAGGCGGCCCGTGAATCACTGGCCCTGCCGATTTATCCGGATCTCACCCGGGAACAGCTTGATTTTGTCGTGGAAACCATTGCCTCTTTTTATACCTCAAAATAGGTCTTTCTGAATTCTTCCCAGAGTGCTTCGTGAGTATTCTTCGTCGTTTCCATGTTCCTGTTTCGGTACTGACCATCCCTGTGGCTATCCTTGTCGCCACCACGTTTGTCGCGGCAAAGGGTGGCCCTGATACGGTTGGAACCGTTGTGCCTGATCATGATATCCATTACACCAACGAGAACAGTCTGCCCCGGTGGAAAATTGACTGGGATCGGGCCCGGGATTTGTATCGGCAGGGGAAGGCCGGACAGGCGTTGGTACAATACGAACTTTTACTCCAGAAAAAAGGAAATATTGATGAGGCTAGATGGGAATATGCCTCAATCCTTGTCCAGAAAAAACGATGGCGGAATGCCGGAAAACAGCTTGATATTTTGCTTGCTCATGATCCTGATAGCCGTAGGTATATTCTGGCAAGGGCCGGGGTCTCCCTGCGCGAGGGACGGGTTAAGCAGGCGGTTAAGCAATATGGAGAACTGTTTGAGAGCTGTCCGGAAGGTCCGGACGCCCTTAAAGCCCTGCGTGGTTTAATAGATGCTCTGGATAAACAGGGAAACAGGGAAGCGCAATTGCCCCTTCTGGAACTGCTGCTTCTGCGCACACCCGGAGATCTCACCCTGCTAAAACGGACGGGAGCCCTTGCCCTTGCCCTGGGAAAGCCGAAAAAGACAAAAAATCTCCTGTTAACGGCACTTGGCAAGCATTCTGATGATGCCGAGTTGATAAAATTGCTGGCTCGCACAGAGGATGCGTTGAACGATTCTGAAAAGGCGGCGGAATACCGGCAACAACTTGTTGCGCTCAGGCCCGATGATCTTCAGGCCAATGCATGGTTGGCAAAGTATTATTTGAAAAAAGGGAATATCGGCATGGCCCTGCTTCATGTCGAACGTCAGCTCAAGGTTGATCCGATCAATGCGGATCTCATTTTGCAGGCAGCTCATCTCCACAAACAGATGGGACGTCCCGGCAAGGCGCTTGATTATCTCTCTCTGTACCTTGACCTGGTCCCGGCTGATAGCAGGGTACGGCAGGAACGTGAGCGAATTCGCGCGGAACTGTCGGTCGGCTTGATTGCACTTATAACAGGAAAGAGAGAAAATAATATCAAGCAGCTATGGCAGGATGTCGGCACAATGACCCGTGATCGTGAGGGAGTGTTTCTGCACCTGGCCGATCAGCTTAAGGCTGCCGGAAAAAAACGGGAACTTACCGATGTTTTGTTGTTTCTGCATCACAGGCTACCGTCTGATGAGCATGTTTATCAGGAGCTTGTCCCTCTGCTCCAAGAAGAGGGCAGGATGGATGAGTTGCGTCATAACACTAATCTGTAAAGGAGAATGAAATGGTGGAACGTATTCCCATGTCAATGCGTGGAAATCAAAAACTGCGTGAAGAACTTGAGCAGTTAGAGCGGGTTGAACGGCATGTGGTCGTCAAGGCCATTGAAGTAGCCCGTGAGCATGGAGATTTAAAGGAAAATGCCGAGTATCATGCGGCAAAAGAACGGCAGGGGATGATAGAAGGACGTATAAAGGAGTTAAAGGATAAACTTGGCCGGGCCGAGATCATCGACTGCCGGGCGGTGAAGACCGAAAGAGTTGTCTTCGGCACCGTTGTGACGCTCATGGATATGGATACCGATGAAGAGATTACCTACCAGCTTCTTGGTCCGGAAGAGTCGGATGTGAAGAAAGGTTCTATTTCGGTTCTTTCGCCGCTGGGAAGATCAATGTTGGGAAAGGAACCCGGCGATGATGTGGTTGCAAAAACCCCGGGTGGAATACGGGAGTTTGAAATTATGGAAATTACGAATTCTCCCCATGCCTGAAGGATCAATTGGAATTATGAGGAACAAGGAGGGAAAAAATGATAAAGGGGAACAGCTCCTAATGGCGGTGAACGTGGTCGGCAACCGTTATGATGACTGGTTCAGGTTCCGGTGGAAGGAGCCAGGATACCAAGCTGGTAAATATCAGATACCTGTTTCGCTGCTTCATCCACCGTATATGTCGTCTCCAGTTTCTGACTCCAGACACGGGAGATTTCATCAAGTCCGCCGAATATGGCCCTTTTGGCGATTCCCGGCAAAATATCCTGTCTGAATATCTTTTCCTGTTGCCCTTTTTTAATAATTGCCGAGACAATGTTTAAATATTCACTGAACTGGTTGTTACGATAATCTTTGATCAGTTTATTGGTCTGACGAAGTTCAATCTGAATGACTTCGGCCAGGTTTCTGTTCTTTTTCATTTCCGCCAGATGCTTGCGGATAAATATTTCAAGCATTTTTCTGGGATCATCTTCTTTTTCAAGCAGGGCTG
>WGCP01000077.1 GCA_015493715.1 Desulfobulbaceae bacterium | reverse complement strand
GATTGCTATCCAGGGAAACCGTATGTCTATGCCTCTTTTGGAGACCAGGATTCCAATATTGGTGAAATTGACTGGATAAAATCCGATTATGATTCCTCCGGCCGGTTTTTTACATATGAGGTCTTTTCCGGTACTCACCAATGGGCGCCACACGATGTTGCCGAGCGTGCGTTAGACTGGCTGAGCACGCAACCGGTCCACAGAACCGGCGTTCTGACAGCGCCGATTATTCAATTATTGCTCAATGGTTCATCGTAAATTATAAAAGACGGAATTCCGGTAACGTCTGTTATAGGGACGGGTTCCTACACCTGTAGAGTGGATATCGTCAGAGGAATCTTCCCCCCACCCCCGCGAAAAACACAGGGCGCACATCCCGAATAAACATTGAAAAACCGTCGTGCCCGCTTGTCCCTTGCAGGGGATTTTGTTTCCAGAATTATAGAGATTGCTCCAACTCTCTTGGTTCAATAAGCAAGTGAACTCCTGATAAAATTTCTTTTAACCGTTCGTGGGTAACTTGACCTATTTTCTCTGTGAGGTCTGTTTTGTTTACGGTATAAATTTGTGTTATATTAACAACGCTTTTTTTAGGGAGATTTGCTTCACTCTTTTTCAGGGTTACGTTGCCTGGAGACAAACCGCGTTTCAGGTTAGAGGTTAGCGAACACACTGCCACTGTGTTTATCTTGCTTGAATTAAACAAGTTATTTTGAATGACAATGTGGGGGTGCCTGTAACCAGGCTCAGAACCATGAGGGGAATTAAGATCAACCCAATATATTTCTCCCTGTTTGATTACCATGGCTCGCGCTCAATTTTTCCGGCCTGCTTTTGCCGCATTGCATTGTGAAGACTTTCTTCGTTTGGATCAGGATAGTCGTCAAATGCTTTGTTAATTTGTGAAATTATTTTTTTGTTTTCATTTTTTTTAATGAAATCCCGGACAGCCAATACGAACAGCTTGCTCCTTGAGACATGCAGCTCTTGAGCCAGTCTATTCACTTCTTGAAATAACTCTTTTTGGATTGATATTGCCGTCTTTACACTTGTGGCCATGGCGCACCTCCGGTATGATTAATTATATTTACCATAGTATAACTTGCAGCCAGGTCAGAGGCAATCTTTTTTTCTGCTGCTGACAATGAGTAAACACATACCAAAATTTAAAAACGAAGATGAAGAAAGAGAGTTTTGGGCAGCTCATAACTCCAGCGATTACATTAATTGGAGCAATGCGGAAGGAATTACATTTTTGATCTTAAATCGTCATTTAAAAAATATTCTTACGCTTTCCAGGCTCCATCGGCGTAGAGAAATGCTTGCTTTAAAAAAGATGTGCGATACGGTATTTATGCTCTTGCTCGTTGGGGCTCGAAAGCGCTCAGAGGGATGAGCTTTTTTCCTAATATTGAAAACACAATAGATTCCGTAGGAGCGGCTTCAGCCGCGAAATTTTTTTATCAAAGAAATGGCAAAAAACATACACAATCAATCGCTCATCACCGCCGTTCTTCCTGACCGGTCCCTGCAGCTTGAATGGGAGTCGGTCAAGGGAAGAATCGGAAAATCAACAGCTCTTCTCCAGGACGAGATCTTTTCCCTGTATGAGCAGAACCCGGAGAACTGGTTGCTCTATCTTGGCCTGACTGATCCCGAGGTTGCCCTGTCCCTCTCGCTTGATTTCTGGCGCAGCCTTGCTGGGCTTTTTGTTCGCCATCTACGGCTGACCCCTGATCTTGAAAGTCTTCGGGAAAAGGTTATCGTTGAACCTGCCGATGATGAGCTGACAAACCTGCTCCAGTCCATGCCGGCCATGGTCGGCGCTGAATATATAAACCAGGAAGTCCTTGTCGGCTTCTGGAGGCGATTAAATACGGCCTTTGCCGAGGCGATCACAGGCTATGGCGGGACCATTGCCGAATTTATCCACCACCATTCCCCCAACAGCCATCTTCTGGGCCGGATCTATTTTCATCTTGTCGAAAATCGGGACAGCGACTATCCCTTTGCCTTTCTTGCCACCTATTCCACGGCCATGGGAGGGGACGGCACAACACGTCACCTGCCGCTCAAGTATGCCCTGCAGGAATATCGTGACGACAGCGACAAACTGCTGGAACTCCTCGGTACGGTCTACCAGGCGGCCGGAGACAGCGCTCTGATCAGCGATCTGCTTGAGAGCAATGAACTGTTTTCTCCCCTGGCTTGGACCAGTGAGGAGGCCTCCACCTTTTTGCGGGAGACGCCGTTGTATGAAGATGCCGGTATCCTCTGTCGGATTCCGGACTGGTGGAAAGGCGCGCGCACGGCAATCAGGGTCAGCCTCACCATTGGTGAGAAAAAACCGGCCATGGTCGGCATGGCTGCCCTGCTTGATTTTTGTCCGCGTCTGATGATCGGGGAAGAGGAAATCTCCATTGACGAGGCAAGGCAATTACTGGCAGAGGTCGACGGGCTGGCCTTTATCAAGAACAAATGGGTGGCGGTTGACCGGGACAAGCTGGAACAGACCCTGGCCGTCTATGAAGAGGCCTGCAAATTGGCCGAACAGGAGGGGCTTACACTGGCCGATGCCATGCGGTTGCAGCTGCAGCCGGACAAGGCCCTGGTATCGTCTGCGGCCGGAGGCATCCTTGAGGTGGAACATGGCAGCTGGCTGAAGACCATGTTTGCCCAACTCTCTGATCCGGCCGGACTACCGCAGGCCCGGCCCGACAAACGATTCAAGGCCGAATTGCGGCCTTACCAGCAGGACGGGCTGCGCTGGCTCTGCGGCCTGCATGCCCTTGGATTCGGCGCCTGTCTCGCCGATGACATGGGGCTTGGCAAGACGGTCCAACTGCTTGCCTTCCTGAATGTCCTGTCCAGGGAAGGCCAAAAAGGGAAAAGAGGCAAAAAGGAAAAAAATGCTCCCTCACTGCTCATCATCCCGGCCTCCCTGTTGGCCAACTGGCAGACGGAGATCAAACGATTCTGGCCTGACATGCGGGTGTTCTTTGCCCACCCATCCATGCATAAACCGCACAGGGTACACCCTCTTGACCAGGAGGAAGCACTTTTTTTCGATCTTGTCATCACCACCTATGCCCTTGCCCAGCGCTACCAATGGCTGCAGGACATTTCCTGGAATTATGTGATTCTCGATGAGGCCCAGGCCATCAAGAATCCGGCCACAAAACAGACGCGCGCGGTCAAGGAACTGACGTCGGAAAACAGGATTGCCATGACCGGAACACCGGTGGAAAACCGGTTGTCTGATTTCTGGTCTCTGTTTGATTTCATCAATCCCGGCCTGCTTGGCACGACTGCCGAGTTTTCTTCCTTTGCCAAGGGGTTGGCCGATCATCCCGATGGTTACGGCCGGTTGCGCAGGATGACCGCTCCCTTTGTTCTCAGGCGTCTCAAGAGTGATAAATCCATTATCAGTGATCTGCCTGATAAGGTGGAGATCAAAATCTGGGCCGATTTCAGTCGCAGGCAGACGGTTATTTACAGACAGCTTGTTGAAGATATGCAACAAAGCCTGGAAAATAGCGATGGCATCCGGCGAAAGGGAATGATCCTTGCCGCGCTGACGAAATTCAAGCAGATCTGTAACCATCCTGATCAATACGCGGGCGTGGATGGATACCGGGAAAAGGAGAGCGGCAAATTTATCCGGCTGCGGGAAATCTGCGCAACCATCCATGAAAAAAGGGAACAGGTGCTTGTGTTCACGCAGTTTAAGGAGATGACCGAACCGCTGGCCCGTTTTCTGGAAACCGTTTTCGGCCGACCGGGACTTGTCCTGCATGGCAGTGTGGCGGTGGGCAAGAGAAAAAAAATAATCGACCGCTTCCAGTCCTCCGGGTATATACCCTTTATGGTGTTATCGCTGAAGGCCGGAGGGGTGGGCCTGAACCTTACCCGTGCCAATCATGTCATCCATTTTGACCGCTGGTGGAATCCGGCGGTGGAAACTCAGGCCACGGACCGGGCTTTCCGCATCGGCCAGCATAAAAAGGTCATGGTCCACAAGTTTATAACCAGGGGCACCATTGAAGAAAAAATTGACGCCATGCTGACGGAAAAATCACAACTGGCCGAGGATGTGGTGGCCTCCGGCGGTGAACACTGGTTGACGGAGATGAATAATGAGGAGTTGAGCGAGCTGTTTTCGCTCTCCTGATGGCGCTTAGGTGGAGAAATGGGATACGGATATTATCCGCGTTATGTAAGTGTTGCGGAAAAAAGGGCCAGGGCTGAACGAAAGATAAAGCAGTTGCGCAAAAAACAGCCTGACATTCAGCCGGTCATCCTTGCCGGCCAGGCCCTGGCAACAACCTGGTGGGGCAAGGCCTGGAACAAGAATCTTGAACGATACGCCGATTATACCAACCGTATCGGCCGTGGGCGTAGTTATGTGCGGCACATGGCAGTTGTTGACTTGAAAATCAGTCCCGGCCGGGTGGATGCCCTGGTCCAGGGAACCAGAGGCGCTCCGTACAAGGTGCGGATTACCATTGCAGGTATAAAGAAAAAAAACTGGCAGGCGATTACGAAGAAATGCAGGCAGGAGCTGTCTTCCCTGCCGGACCTGCTGGCCGGAAAGTTTCCCCGCAAACTGCAGGATGTTTTCATGGTGCAGGGTAGGGGTTTATTCCCCACACCCTCCGAGATATCTTTTGATTGCAGCTGTCCGGACTGGGCGGATATGTGCAAGCACGTGGCCGCCACCCTCTACGGTGTCGGGGCGCGCCTTGATGAAGAGCCGGCGCTTTTCTTTACCCTGCGCAAGACGGATATGGAGGATTTGGTCGGTGAGGCGGTCATGGAAAAAACCGAGGCCATTTTTGCCCAGAAGAGCGCGTCCTCCAGTCGGCGGATTGCTGAGGATAAACTGTCCGATCTGTTCGGCCTTGATATGGATATCGACTTACCCGTGCCATCGCAACAAACAAAAGGGAAAAAAGCCGTCGGGAAAATCGGTGCAACGCCAACCGTGCGGAAAAAATCCGCCGGAAGAGAGAAGAAAAAAGCGACCAGGCCGCAGAAGGCTGCGGCATCAGTCATCGAACTGCCTGCCGGCTATGGTTCGGCGGATGATCTGGTTCAGGGCTGTATTGAAGAGAGCGGTGAAGAGGGAATATCCGTGCGTGATATTGCAGATATTACCGGTATCCCGGCCCAAAAACTCTATCCGCTCCTCCAGCGTCTAAAAAATCAGAGTAAGGTATGTCGCCTCAGCCGTGGTATCTATGGCTCTGGTTCGTAAGATATGCGACGTCACCGCCACTCCACGACTGACGTAATAAGTAAAGATCAGGTGAATTTTTTCCTGAAGGCAAGTACAGGTTGTACGCAGAAAGCAAATTGTCCAAGGACAATGCATGGACTATTTTAGACGGAGAACACAATTATGAATACAATACAAAGAAAACGAAAAACACTCGTTACAACGGCCGTTATTTGTCTGGCTGCGGCTTCTTTGCTCGCCGGGTGCAGCGGTTTTCATCCCGTTGGACCCAAACGGGCAAAGAACAGTAATTTTCTGCGCAAGGTAGAGCGCAACTGCGGCAGATATCGCGTCGGCGGTCACACGGTAACCTCCTTGTTCTCCATGAACACCAGTGAACCGCTCTTTGTCTCATGGACCAGTGCCCTTGGTTCAGGCGACATCAGTAAAGAAAAATACGCAAAAAGTATTAACGGTTTTTTTCAGAACAGTGACAACGAAGCGGCGGTACGTTGCATCGTTCGCCAGAAAGGCACGGGAAGGAAGTAAGAAGGCCGGAAATGATAGTTGATCTGATGAAAATGGCGCAGAGCGCCGGATGATGTGTAGCACCGCAGAGCGGTGCTACAAGAACACTTTTTCTTGTTACACCGCTTGTATGGTGTAACTATTCAATCCAAGGCGGGATACCCGCCTCAACCCAAGCCTTGACAGGGGCGGCTTCAGTCGCCATGTGAGCGCCTTTGGCGAATAAATTCGCCTCTACAAAACATGCAACAAATTTATTTCACCTGCTTTTTTTTTCTCGTTCCACCGCTCTGCGGTGAACGTGACATGAGCTGCCGATCAGGAATACTTGCCCGCCCGCTCTGCGGGTAAAAAAGACATTCATGCGCTATGGTTTTTCATTATTTGTGCGCTGCTGGTTTATCCCTTTCTCAGCACTCGTCTGTCATCAATGCGGATAGTAAGTTTTATTTTATCAAAGTACTCCAGTAATGGAATGGAGAATTTGCGGGTCAGTCCGGTCATATTTTTGAAACGAGGTGCATCGATCTCGCCCTCTTTTTTGATAAAGAGGGTCACCTGTTCCTGTAATTTTTCCAGAACCGAGGTGTGGAAATAGAGTGCTTCGTTGATCTTGATAATCGTGCCATCCTGGAGCAGCAGGTCAATGACCTGGCGGATCTGCGCTTCAGGGAATTCGTTAAACTGTGCCAGTACGTCTTTCAGGTTGGGGGGCTTTAATCCTGCCTCAAGATAGAGGCGATTAATTTTTTCCCGCATAGCCTGTTCGTCCACCTGCAGGGTGACCTCATGACCGGTAAGCCGTACCTCTGCCTCTTCCTGGATAATTTTTTCTTTTTTCGCTAAAAAGTTAAGCGCATAATTGAACAGCTTTGGATCCACCGGCGGCTTGAGCTGCGAGCGCAGTTCCTCTTTGGCAAGGCCGGATTTCAAAGGATTATCGTGATGATAGTCGGCCAGAAGCTGGAGAATTGTCGACGTCAATCTTTTCAGAACAGAGGCGGCGACCAGACGCCTGCTGTCGGATTCAATTACTACAATCTTTCCCGTTGATACAGGTTGCTGCAGGATCTTTTTCAGTTTTTTGCCGAAAACACCCAGGCGGGTGGCAAGTTCGTCGGCGATAATCCCGGTAAATCCGCTTTCTTCAAGGAAAAGCAGCATCTTTTCTTCTGCGGTTCCTGATCCGTACAGGGTGAAGATTTCCGTGTTCCGTGCCCGGTCGCGGGCAACAGTCCGTTTCCGTTTGCGGGGCGCATTATTGTAGACGATACCGCCTCCGATGGTGCGGATGGGGGAATAACTGCGGATTACGTATCGATCACCCGGCCAGACCGCTACCGGTTCCTGCAGGAGAAGCTGCACGTTGGCATCGCTGCCCGGTGCTATGGCGTCGGTTTCCATCAGACTCACCCGACCAAGGATTTCCCTGGTGCCGACATGGACTCGTACCTGGGTCCTGTTGGTTAGTTCTTTTTCATTCCCCTCAAGATAATGTAGTCGGCAATCCAGCCGGATGGATGGTGTCATGGAGCCAGGCGTTGCGGCCATGTCGCCCCGGTTAATTTCCTCTTTTTCAATACCCTGCAGGTTGATGGCCGTCCTGTGCCCGGCCTCAATGACGTCTATGTCATTGCCGTGCACCTGGATTCCGCGAATTTTCGCCGTTACCTCTTCAGGATAAAACATCAGTTCATCACCGACGCTGATACGACCTGATAGTGAAGTACCGGTAATAACGGTGCCGAAACCCTTCATGGAAAAGACCCGGTCAACGGCAAGGCGAAAGGGACCGAATTCTTCCTGGAAATGTATATGGCCGACTTTTTTATCGAGTTCCTGCCTGACCGCTTCCATTCCTTCGCCGGTGGTCGAGGAAACACTCAAAATAGGTGCTTCTTCCAAAAAGCTATCGCGGAAAAATTCTCGAACCTCTTCTTCCACCATTTCCAGCCATTCCGGTTCGACCATGTCTTTTTTGGTCAGGATGATAAGGCCGTCTTGAACGTGGAGAAGTTTGCAGATATCAAAATGCTCGATAGTCTGCGGCATGATGCCCTCATCTGCGGCAATAATAAAGGCAACCATATCCATGCCGGCTGCTCCTGCAACCATGTTGCGGATGAACTTTTCATGGCCCGGCACGTCGACAATGCCTATTCGATGGCCGCAGGGAAGATCAAGATGGGCAAAGCCGAGCTCAATGGTGATGCCGCGCTTTTTTTCTTCTTTGAGCCGGTCGGTTTCTATACCGGTCAACGCTTTAATGAACGAGGTTTTGCCATGATCGACATGGCCGGCGGTTCCAAGGATTATTTCACGCATACGGGACAGGAAATATTACAGATAGGGATTGTTGCGGGCTTCATCACCAATGGTTGAGCGTAAGCCGCCGTACCCGTGACCGGGCCAGACAGTGGTTTCCGGGGGCAGGGTCAGTAGTTTTTCACGGATGGATGCGGACAACTCCTCCATGGAACCGCCCGGAAAGTCGGTGCGACCGACGCCGCCGACAAACAGGGTATCGCCGGTGAAACAGTCGGGCGCGTTATAGAGACAGATGCCGCCGGGCGTGTGGCCTGGTGTATGCAGCACCTGCAGGGATTCTTTACCCACGGTGATGATATCACCGTCCCCCACCAGGATATCAGCCGGTGGAGATTCCGCCAGTCCCAGCATGGAAAAGTATTCTTTAATATCAGGGGATGAAAAAAAGGCGGCATCATCCGTATGCATGACGATTTTTGCGCCGGTGGCCTCCTGGATTGGTCCATTACCGCAGACATGATCCGGATGCCCATGGGTGGCGATGATGTATTCCACCTGCAGATCGTCTTTTTTGCAGGCATCAAGAATACGGTCCTCGTCACCACCCGGATCAATAACGGCAGCCTTGTTTGTTGCTTCACAGGAGACAATATAACAGCAGACGCCCATCATACCGACGGTCAGTTGTTGGATTTTCATATTGTGTCTCTTCGTTTCATAAGATACGGGTAATTGTTCAGGAGCACCCCATCTCCGAAGTCTCGTACCTCGCTATCTGCACGGTCAGGCCTGATTCATAGAGGAATCACTATAGTTCACAGGTCTGCCTGCACAGATATGGAGCACTCCTGAACAGTTACAGGATGTGGTCGGGGAAGTTCCCTGCACCCACCTGAATAGTTACAGATACGGATGCCGGCGGGTGGCGTTGGCGATATTGGGCGGGTACCGTGAAGGCACCCGCCCTTTATGCGTTGTGTCTTAACAGTCGCATTTGCCGGGATCACATCCTCCACCACCGCATCCGCAAGTGGAGCTTTCCCCAGCCATGGTGTTCAAGTTAACACTGCCCTGGGGCGGCATCCTGGTCTCCACGGCCTCAACGATATCGGTAAAGGCTTTGGTTGCCGGAGTTTCCTCTTCAGAGGAAAGATAGGG
>WGCP01000076.1 GCA_015493715.1 Desulfobulbaceae bacterium | reverse complement strand
TTGATTACCGCCTCACGGCAGGAATCATCGCCCATGCTGAATCTGTCGCGCAGGCCGTCGATACATCGTTGTCCGGCCGCATCCCGCACGTGTTGTATTTGTATATTCATACCATTCACCGTCAAGCTGATCGTCTTGTTCTTCTATTCTTCCCGACAAAAGATGATTGGTTAGCACAGTCCCCCACCCTTGTCAACACCGCCGCCCTTGTGTAGGATGCGTTCTCTGAATATACCGACAAACCTTCTTTTTCCAAAACCTGAAAACCTATGAAACCAATACTTCTCTTTCTCTTCTTCCTTCTCCTCTTCCCGGGCCGGCTCCTTGCCTTCAATACCGGCAACTGCCATTGCTTCCGTCATCGCAACTATGACGCGCAAAATAAATTCGCGGCCGATGACTACCTGTTAACCACAGGCTACAACTCATTGATTGCCCATGTCTTTGACATTTCCAAAGGCACAATCATCATGAAGAAGATGAAAGGCGGCATCAACGGAGATGATCTTGTTATTGGACTGTATATCCAGGAAAAAACAGGCAAGCCTCTTGATCTACTCCTCTCAGTCCGGGACAACGGCGGTTCCTGGCAACAGATCCTGGCAGCGGCCAGGGACGGACAAGCCGGGAGCAATGATCCAATCATGGCCACCGTCGCCGCAGGCGACAACAGGACAACAGTGCACCGGATGATCACCGACTTCATGCTTAAAAGTCGCTACTCCTGTCCGCAGGCAACAATTGCCGGACTTCGTTCCTCCGGATTTACCGAAAAAAAAATCAATCTGCTTCTCGCCCTGCGAGAGCAGACCGGCGCACCGCTCAAAAAACTTGGCGCCATGATCACCGGACAGAAAATGAGCTGGAGTGAGGTAGCCCACCATTTCGGGCTGACGCCAAAGGATGTCGGCCAACAGATCCTGAAGGGCGCCGAGAGGTGACATTCTGTTAACCGATTGGTAATGACTCACGGAGCATGCAGGTTAACTTTCCTACCATCCGTTATTGTTATACAATTTTGGCATTGCTTTATTTTTAAGCTGTGGCCCGTCTTCAATTATCCATAGCCATCAATCGATCTCCACAAGTTGTTTGATCCCTGTGATCAATGCCATAAAACTCTTCGATTTATTGTCATTAAGTTGAAGATGTGGACTAATTGCTCTGGAACCGGTAACTTTTTGATATCTATTCGCCGTTATTCTTTCCATTTCTTTATCCGGACTAACAAGATGATCAGGATCTCGAAATTTAACAGAATTTTGTTTGCAAACAAGATTACTTACATTTAAACCTTTTTCCACGGCGGCAAGATCACCAAGGTAAAAGCTCTCCAGCTCATGGCATGCAACACGTACAAGAGTATCAGGACGACCGGCATCTCGGCATAATCCTACAAGTTTTTCCTTGACATCATGGCAATCTGCTGAATCCTGATCCCGCATAACTACAAATTTCGTGTTAGGCATGCGCCAACCACGTATTCGTTTTTTCAATTGTTTTTCCAAGTCCTGCTTACCCTGGAATACAATATAACGATAATGAAGAACAACGGTTTCTGGGAAGATATTAGGCAGCACACCTTTCAACATTTCTCTGGCTGACGGTTCCTCAAGACAAAAAACAATGGTTTTCATTGTGGGTCAACCCCTTCAAAAAAGCCTTGTTCCCAGAGATAGCCCATCTGGTCCCCTTCCGACATATAAGCTGCTACCTGCGTATTATCCTGTGCCCTTACAATCTTGGTGAAGCCTTCTTCTTTAACCAGCCAAAATACTTCCTCAAGCTTTGTTGCATTCAGAAAATCAGGAGAGTGAGTGGAAACGAAAACCTGACCACCCCGATTTGCATAAGAACGAAATTCTTCAGCCAGCTCCCACAATAAATTCGGATACAGTTGATTTTCCGGCTCTTCTACGCAAAGCAATGGATGTGGATCAGGATCGTATAGTAATATAAGATAAGCAAACATTTTTATGGTTCCATCAGATACATAGCGAGCGAGAAAAGGATCTTCAAATGCACCATCCTGAAAACGTAACAAGACTCTACCCTCTTCCGTGGTCTTGGCCTCAACCTTCTTCATTCCAGGGATCCGCAAGGCTAATTTTTCACAAATTTCATCAAATTGTTCTCTATGACGCTTGTAAAAATACTCTGTAACTAAAGATAGATTTTCTCCCTCTGATGATAAGTGTTCTGCATATCCTGCTTCCTGTTCCGGTCGTGCTCGATTGATATGGAAATCTGAAATATGCCAATGCTCTATCAGATTTCCCAATGCGACTACAGCCGGAAACCGTTCAAACTGTGCCAAGCCCTTGATGGCCAGAATATCCGAAGATTTCAAAGTTTGTTCTTCCCGCTTAAGATCTCTTACATCACTAACATCGGCAAGTTCATTAGTTACTGCAAAGCCCTTGCCACGAGTAAAATCAAGGAAATGCCAAGGTTGACCACTACTTCCTCTACGATATTTCAATATCTCTCGTTCAACTACAGGGCGACCATTATCTTCACCTATTGCCACCAAATAGGTTACTAATGGAGAATCTTTTTTTTCTCTGAATTTAAGTTCTATTTTTATATTACCTTTGGTTCCCCGACTTCGAACCTCTTTAATGCCCCTACTGCCGCCAAGTTTCACAAGGGCTGCATTGATATTGCTGGATAGTGCCTCTTTAAGGAATCCAAAGACATTAAACAGGCTGGATTTACCAGAACCATTGGCGCCAACTACCACACAGAACCGCGGGATATCTTTCATTTCCACATCACGAAAAGCTTTAAAATTTTGTAAACGTAGATACTCAATTTTCATTTTTTTCTCTCCTTTTACAGGAAGGGAATAGTCACTCCGCTCTCGTAAAGATATGACGGGATCTTGATCATAAGAAATTCCAGAGCAATCATCTTGCCTGTGTGTTTCTTTCCAGAGATGTAACTACCCAAGAGATATACAAATTAACTTCCTTATACTTCATTATTGGTAACTGCTTGCAGTGGGCCGCAAGCGAGTAAAAGCAACGCATTCGCCAACGTTGTGTTCGACGCTTGCACCTCTTCGCATGCATAGATGAAATTATCGAAAATATCGTTTTCAATCAGCTGCGATGAAACCATCGTTCAATTTCGGCCTTTGCAAATTCCTTAATCACCGGTCTTCCATGCGGACAATGGGAAAAGACGGCGCTCTCCTCCATCTGCTGCAAAAGTGCCAGCATCTCCGTCGGCTGCAGGGAATTCCCGGCCTTAATCGCCGCCTTGCAGGCCACGGAGGCAAAAAGAGAATCCACGCTTTCGGGAACACCGCCGGGATCCGTCCCGCTCCAATTCCCCAGGGCCTCCAGGGTGTCGAGCAGGATGTCCTCCGGAGATAGTTGACTGATGAGCGCCGGAATTGCTTTGACCACATAAGTACCCTCCCCAAAATGATCCACCTGCAGACCGAGACGGGCAACCTCCGGACCCTTTTCTTCAAGCAGTTCCCCCTGGCTGGGCAGTAGTTCTACGGTTATTGGAAATAATAGATTCTGGCTGGGAATTTCCCGTTCCAGATAGGCCTTGACCAGTCTGCCGTAGAGAATGCGTTCGTGGGCCGCATGCTGGTCGATAACCAACAGCCGTTCACCCCGTTCACAGAGCAGATACAGATCAAATAACTGTCCGATAAGGGTCAGGCCCGCCACCGACTCATCCTGATCCGGTGGTTCCTGCCGCTGGGGGACAGCCTGAATTCCAGGCGCTGTGTGCTCTGAAACGGTTGATGCCGGTTCTCGTGTTTCCAGTGTCCCGGCATGGGCATCGGGCTTTCCGGTGACCGGCTCGCCTGCACTCCGGGTAAACGGCATGGTCCGGGGCTGGGGACGCATTTTTCCTGCATCGCTCTCCCTACCCCGAATGTCCTGCCGATGATCGGAAATCGGCGGCGCAAACAGATCAGAACGCACGGCATCCTGATAACCGGCAACGGATCGGCGGACAACAGTAGTAACAAAACGATGAACATCCTGCGGCCTGCGAAAACGAATCTCCCGCTTGGCTGGATGCACGTTCACATCAATATCGGCAGCCGACAGAGTAAGCCTGAGCACGCCGGCCGGGGCATGTCCCTTCATCAAAAAACCCTGCAATCCCTCCATCACGGCATGTCTCAACATGCGATCCTGCACGGCCCGGTCATTCACTAAAAGACGCAACCGGGCGGAGGCTGCGGCCACCATGTCGGGAAGACAGAGAAAACCCTCCAGAAAAAAATCCCCCTCCGCACCGGCAAGGGAAAGCAATCGGCCCTGGTAGCCGAACACGAGTCGCATTCGTTCTTCAAGTTGGTCGGTTGCCGGGTATGCAAATCGTTGCCGTCCGTCCACCAAAAGTTCAAAGGCGGTTTCCGGATGCGCCAGAGCCTGATTTTTCACCACCTCTTCTATATGGAAAAGTTCCGTCCGCGCCGATTTGAGAAATTTTTTTCTGGCCGGAATATTGCCGAACAGCGTTTTTACCTCAACAACTGTACCCTTGGCGCATCCGTCCTCATGCACTGCATGCAGGGTGCCGTATCGTACCTCCGCCCTGGTACCGATAGCAACATTATCGGGCCGGGAACGCAGCGTCAACCGGGAAACCGAGGCGATACTGGGGATGGCCTCACCCCGGAAACCAAGGGTGGCAATGGCGGCAAGCTGCGATTCGTCCCGGAGTTTTGAGGTCGCATGCCGTTCAAGACAGAGCAGGACATCGTCACCATCCATACCCGTGCCATCATCCACGATCCGGAGCAGGCGGGTGCCGCCTCCTTCTACCTGGATCGTTATTCTGCGACTCCCTGCATCGAGACTATTTTCAAGCAGTTCCTTGACCACGGAAGCCGGGCGTTCCACAACTTCACCGGCGGCGATCTGGTTGGCCAGATGATCGGAAAGGAGACGAATACGGGACATGGGACAAAGAGAGTTTACAGTTTACGGTTTATGTTTTTTGTTTTACAGTGATCGGTGAGATTAGATACATACCTATTTTCCTGTCAATCATTACCGCTTCTTCCCACTCTTGTCCACAAAAGCCCCTGGAAAAAAAGTAAGTCGTCACGGGCACCCCGCTTTCGGAGTCTCCCTGCGGTCGCTTACCTGCACGGTCGCGACCCCCCGCATAGAGGGACTATAGCGAACAATCGCGACTGCACAGGTAAGTGCAGACTCCGAAATCGAGGCACCCATGCCAACTTACAATTCCCGGCAAATGAAAACAAATAGTTACATATCCTGTGACCAGTGACAAAAAAAGACCGGTCCGGAAACGAACGGTCCGCAAAAAACCTCTGGGCCAGACCCCGATCATCATTTTTTCCATCTGTATCAGCGGTCTTGTCACCCTGTGCATTGGTATTTTTCTGGCCTGGTTTCT
>WGCP01000075.1 GCA_015493715.1 Desulfobulbaceae bacterium | reverse complement strand
ATTGAAGAAATCTGGGAGCAATGCGGCATTGGCAGGACCTTGCGGGAAGTTATCGGCAAAAAGCGGGTACCCTATGACAAGGCTTTGCTGGCCATGATTGCCAACCGGTTGTGTATCCCTGAGTCCAAGCTCGGAGTGTGGGACAGATGGCTTGAAACCGTTTATCTGCCCGGGTGCGAGTCCCTCAAGCTGCGCCATATGTATGAAGCCATGGACGTGCTTTATGAGCATGCAGAGGAGGTGGAAAAACAGGTGTTCTTTGAGGTGGCCAACCTGTTCAATCTCTCTGTTGACATCATTTTCTATGACACGACCACGGCTTCCTTTGCTGTTGATTATGAAGATGACGACGGCCCCCGTCAGTACGGTCATGCCAAGGAGGGCTTTTGGGCTCCACAGGTAGTTGTTGCGCTGGCTGTCACCAGGGAGGGAATACCGGTCAGGAGCTGGGTGTTCCCGGGAAACACCGCCGATGTCGGCACCGTGGAGACGATTAAAAAAGATCTGCGCGGATGGAAGCTGGGCCGAGCCCTGTTTGTGGCGGATTCCGGTATGAATTCCGAAGACAACCGCAAGGAACTTGCCAAAGCCTGCGGCACATATCTGCTTGCAACCCGTATGGCCAGTGTCAAAGAGGTGAGGTTGTCCAACGGCAAGCGATATATCTATAATCCGAAAGAGGCTAAGCGGCAGGAGAGGCACCGGCAGGAACTCATCACCATGCTGGAGGATGAGTTGAAGAAACACAAGGACAAAAGTATTTCCCAAAAATGGGTGATCAATCTCCTGGCTTCCCGTCGGTACAAACGATACCTGAGTATCACGGACCAACAGACCATCCGAATTGACCGAAAGGCTGTCAGGCAGACGGCCAAATATGATGGCAAATGGGTTTTGGAAACCAATGACGACGCCCTCAGCGTGGAAGATGCCGCCCATGGCTACCGTGGCCTGATGGTTATTGAACGGTGCTTTCGTTCGCTGAAGCGGACGCAGATCAGGGTGATGCCTATGTATCACTGGCTGCCTCACAGAATCGAAGCCCATGTGAAGATATGTGTTCTGGCTCTTCTCATAGAACGACTGGCGGAAATCAGATGTGCTAAATCCTGGTCACAGTTACGACGTGTCCTGAGCAAAATACAGGCTACGGAGTTCAAGACTCCAGGCCACACTTTTTTTCAATTAAATGAGTTGCCGACAGGGGCGAAAAGCATTTTAAAAAAGATCGCAACCCCTCGACCGCACAATGTTTTTGGCATAAAAAATATCGAAAATAGTAGTGCAATAACGTAGGCACACGCGAAAAAATGCTCCCATTGTCAGGCCGCGCTATATCAGGCTTTGCGGCGAGGTGCTGATTACAAGCCGAAAACCCAAGATAGAGACAAACAAGCTGACGAGCGCAATCATCAGCCACTTCCCGGGCCGGGGCAAGTACAAGTCCCTTGTCCGGAATGAGCAGACGACTGTATGCCTGATTATCCGCCCGGGGATTAAAGCGCGGCAGCGCCGGTAATGGATTCCGTCCGGGCATTGCAGCAATGATCGCGGCGCTGAGCCACCGGTCCGTCAACGTGAACCTGGTAGAACTGTGTTGCAACAGATCAAGAATCCGACCAAGATCTTCTGCTAATGGGCCGGGAATCCCGCTTGTTACCTTTTGAAAGACAACCATCTCGGAAAGGGTTCTTTTCCGGCTGCCGGAAAAAACAATCTTCAAATAGCGGGCCCGCCGGGGTTGAAACCTGCATTCAGCCCTTCCAAAAAAACCGGAAACATACACATGCCCACCCTGGATATACGACTTGACTACCCTGGAGCTGAAAGTGGACAGCACCTGAAACTTCTCATCAGCAGAGGCTGTACTGACCTTGCAGCTTTGCGGCAGGCCGGTATCCTCTCCTTCCCGGCCCTCCTGGGGGGCAAAGAGCCAGAAACCGGCCAATTCACGTTCACGCCCAAAATCAATCAATAAAGAGGCATTTTCACCATTCTCCCAGACAACGGCAGTCGACCCGTTACGATCTGCCAGATCAGTCCCCTTGCCGCTTGTATTTCCGGTCGGCTGGAGTAAGTACTCGGCAGGAGCAATGCTTTTCCTTGTGAATTGTTCATTCAAAGTGAATGTGGAGAAAAAGGTATTGTCTCCAGCAGAGATCTCCTGAAAGGATATGGCAAGAGGCTTTAAGGCTGCCCGAACCTGCCTTCGGTCGCTTTTTTTACACATCAGGCCATATTTCGGTGCATTTTCGGCAAACTGACCATTTTTTTGATACCGTTCTTTCCCTGAAAAGACAAATTTGATGGTGTTACCGGACAGGACGCTGAGTTTCTGCCCTTCATATCCATACCGTTCATTGCCCAGCATGGTGACTGCCTGTGTTCCCATTTTCCTGATCACACCCAGAGTGTCTTGTGCATCCTGTAAGCGCTGTATTTTTCCCGGAGCAACCAGACGAATAAAATAATAATCACCTAAAACACCATATCCAATCCAAAAAAAGAACAACGCCGAAAATACTATTCTACTTTTTTTGTTCGAAAATAGAGCAAATGAATAGGTCCATATCATGGCAACAAACATTGCCCAGGGGCCGAGTAAATATCTGGGCGATGGGATTGTCGACATTTTATGCGGCAGGAACATGGAGAAATAGATACCGAGATACAAAAGGGGTGCGGAAAGTAATACTATCCGACCATTGTTTTTTCTTCGGACAAGAAAAAAGAGCACGCTTGCAAAAGTAAAGAAAATCACTGCCACGTAAAAGACATACAACAGGAGTGGATTAAACGGCGGATTCGATCCCTGCTTCCAAAAAATATATTGCGGCAAGTCATGCATAAACAGGGTTCGCAGGCTGCCAAGGAGATGATGTCCGGTAAAGAGAAAACTGGAGACACTACTGCCGGAGACACTTCCATAATTAACCAGCAGATAGGGAAGCAGGCCGCAGGCCGCAAGCACCGCCCCAACGGTATAACAACAGAGGATTTCAGGTGCAAACCGGTGGCGGACGAGATACAGCAGAAGAAAAACAGCAGTGACCAGCAGATAGGGAACAATAAAAAAATGAACCCAGATTGCCGCAGCCGCCATCAGGCCGATACCCAGAACATGGATGCACAGTCGGGAAAGAGATGGATCACGCCGATACACCCGGATTCCCAGCCACAGGATCAGCGTACCCAGGGCGAGGATCACCGAATAGCCGCCGCTGAGGGCAAAGCTGTAATACCAGGTAAAGTAACCGCTGAACATTACGGCTCCGGCGGCGATCAATCCTGCTTTCCAATCAAGGATCTCTTCAAAAAGCAGACAGGTGCCGATGATCCAGAGCAGGGAAAATACAATCGGCGAAAGGGTCAGAATCAGCTCTGAAAACCCGAACAGCCTGATCATGGCCGCAGCCACATAGGCCTCCAGAGCTCCGGCATAGTGCAGTCCATACCAGAACAGAGGGAAATCATTACCTTTGGCAATATTCACCGCCATCAGTTCGACGGTGCCGGTATCAAAATTCCCGGTAAATCCCTTCCAGGAGCCATACAGGCACATGGCGCCATAAAAAACAACCATAAAAGACAGGATGCCTCGCGCCATAACAGGTGATTTTTTTTCTTGCATCGGCATCATATCACAATAAACGGATTGCATCCGTACCACAAGAGATCAACGGTTTTTTACCATGAGTAAATACAGTTTGAGAATCATCCGCAACCATGTGAGGAACGGTTAACCGCTTGACGAGTGAGCAAAGATTCAGTAATAGGATCGATATTGATACTTAAAGTTAGACTGAATGAGGATAGATTTTATTTCCAATCCAGATAATAATTTGCTCTTTTTAGATATAGGTGCATTCCCATGAAAAAATTATTCACCGCTCTTTTTTATTCCTCAATCGCTGCCTGTTCCCTGTTTCTGTTGCCGACATTTGCCGGTGCAACAGCAAATGCTCAACAACCGACGACGGATGTCGCCTGGTCCGCATTTGACGGCCAGCGTTTTGAGATCTATTACACAACCGTACAAAACAAAGCCTCTGGAGAAAAAATCCAGATTACCAATGATCAGTACAACAACATGCATCCAAGCCTGGCTGCTGATGGTAAGGGGACCATATGGTTGGTATGGACGGCGATGAACGGTGAAAATAACAAATTATTTTTTACCAAAAAATCAAACGGCTCCTGGAGTTTTCCCAAAGAGATAGAAACCGGGCTGCAATCGGGCATAGCCCCCACAATTACCATTGGCCCCGACGGCAAACCGTGGATTGCCTGGGCCGGATTCAACGGCAAAAACGATGATATCTATGTCAGCCACTGGACCGGCACAACCTGGGGGCCGGCGCATCGTATCCATCCAGCCAATGATGTGCCGGACATTCTGCCCGTGATATCCATGGAAGATGGAACTCTGACCGTTACCTGGCAGGCATATGACGGCGACCAGTACCAACACTACACCAGTTCCTGGAACGGACATGGCTGGTCACAGTTGCAAGCCGAACCCGCTTTAATGAAAAGTCTTCGCGTAAAGAACAAAGAGAAAAAAGAGCAGCTTGAATTGCAGCTCCCGGCGGATATCAAGCCGGTCGGTAAACCGGCCCTGCTGGTTCGATAAACAATCATCTTCTTTCTATTATGCGAAATACTTTTTCCAATATCCGGGGTAGGCTACTGTCCATTGGCATGGTCCTCTGTATTCTTTGTGCCGCCGGTTCGGCAAACGCAAAGGACGAAATCATCACTGCCTTTGGCGACAGTATCACCGAGGGACTCTGTCGCGGCGTCTGTAATGGCTATTTTCAAGTGCTTGATTCCATCATGGACGCAAACGGCAGACAGGTCGGCATCATTAACGGTGGACTGGGCGGTGAGTTGACCCACAACGGTGTCAAAAGAATTGATATCTTTCTCGCTGAAAATCCAACCTATGAAAAAAATAACCATTGCCCGTGGCAATCACAATTTGAAGGAAAACGGGGACGCATCATTTTGATCATGGAAGGGGCCAATGACGCCATTCACGGGGTGTCCTGGCAGACGACCCGTGATAACCTCCGCTATATGATTCAAAAGAGTAAGGCCGCCACCGTAATACCGGTCATTGCAACCGTTACCCCTGATTACAAATATAATATGGGGAGCTGCAACTCCGGCATCATAGGCGTCTACAACAACGCTATCCGGGCGCTTGCCGTCAGCGAGCAGGTTACCCTTGCCGACCAGTGCAATGCCACCGATCCGGACTGGGGCAATCTGACCTGTGAAGGGCTGCATCCAACATATGCCGGCGATGTCAGGATTTCCAATACCTGGTACAACGTCATGCCCGGGCCGCCGGTGGTAAGCCTGAACGGAACTTTACTGCTTTTGCTTCGACAATAATTATCCGTCCCTATCTTCGTCCCTATCAAAACCATGGTTCAACTCATTCAAATCCAACCATCACGCTGATCATGTGCATAAAAACGATCTCCCTTGCCGGCTCCGTCCTTCTCGCTTTTTCCTTCTTCCTCGTACTGCAGCAGGCTCAACCCGCATCTGCCGAGGATATTATCGCATTTGGCGATTCCATCACCCATGGAGATATCGACCCGGCCGGCAGTGATCACGGCGGCTACCCACTGGTCCTGCAACAGATTTATGATAACAAGGGACTTGCCGTCCACGTTTTTAATGAAGGTGTCCCCGGCGAGCGAACCATCACCGGGGTGAACCGGATATCATCGGTGCTGAACCGGCGCCCGGCAAACTTTCTCATTCTGCTGGAAGGGGTCAATGATATTATTACCGGGATCAGCCATCAGACCGTGATAAACAACCTCAGTATCATGATAGATAAATGCAAGGCCAAGGGTGTGACACCCCTGATCGGAACATTGACCCCCGAAGATAAACATGGTTTCACCTCATTTATCAACAGAACGGTTAACCCGGAGATTAAGGCGTTGGCCGCCCGAAAAGGAGTAACCCTGGTCGACCTGTACAGTGCAGTTGCCCCCAGCTGGCCGGCATGGAGCTGGGACGGGCTCCATCCCAATTATGACGGCATGCTGGCCATTGCCCAAACCTGGTTTGCAAGCATCCCGGTTGCCGGTGGCGGCGGGGGTGGCGG
>WGCP01000074.1 GCA_015493715.1 Desulfobulbaceae bacterium | reverse complement strand
TTTCCTGACCAGCCGGGGCAGGGTACCGCGCCTGACCAGCGAAGGCGAGGAACTCCTGGAAACACCACGTACCGGGGCGATTCTTCTCATGTCCCACCTCGGCAACTGGGAAATGGCGGCGCAGATGCTGAAACAACGAAAAAAAGATGTGGAGATGCTTCTCTACATGGGTGTCAAGGAAAAGGAAGGGGTCGAGGCCCTGCAAAAGGAACAGCTGCAGCAGGCGGGGATACGAATCATCGGCGTCCGGCAGGAAGGCGGCTCGCCCTTTTCCGCCATTGAAGGCATCCGCTGCCTGCAGGACGGCGGCCTGGTTTCCATGACCGGGGATATCATCCGGCAGAAGGGACAGCGCCGGGTGAAGGCGGATTTTCTCGGGCATGAGGTCCGGCTTCCGGAAGCCCCCTATGTCTTTGCCCTGGTTTCCGGGGCACCGCTCTTTGCCTTTTTTGCCTTCCGTACCGGCACCAACAGCTACCATTGCAGCCTGCGGGGCCCGATCACCCTCCGGCCCGGTTCCCGGACCGAACGGAAAGCAGCCATTGCCGGGGCAGCCGGCCAATACGCCGCCCTTCTGGAACAGGCCCTGCAGGACCACCCCTGCCAGTGGTATCATTTTGAACCTTTTTTGGGGAAAATATCAGAAATAGATTGATAATCCGCATGGTTCACTGCGCCCTTTCTTCATCCCAATATTTTCTTGTCAATTTTATCGGAAAAAGTGTAGTATCCAAGCCTTATTGCATGAATCTTTTATTTGTTCACACCACCTTTTGTAAAATATATGCGTAGAGATGAATTACAGACAAAAATCCTCGCAATACTTGAGGATGATTTTGAATTTGAGCATCCCGGGCTTGATGACAATCTGCGGGATGAGCATGGTTTTGACAGTATCGATGCCATCGAGCTGCTGGGCAAGATCGAGCTCATGCTCGGATTTTCCTTAAATCGTGCCGAAAAGGAAAAGGCCATGTCCATCCGAACCATCAATGATATCCTGGATTATATAGAAAAAATTCAGGCCTCCCACCAGCAATAACCCCGCCTCCATGCCGCGCCGCGTCGTTATCACCGCCTGTTCCGCCATCACCCCTATCGGCTATGGCAAAGAGACTATTGTCAACAGTCTCAGGCAGGGGAAATCCGGGGTCAAACCGCTTCGTGACGACGGCCTGTTGACCGACCATATCCACAGCCGGGTGTTCGGAACGGTTGATTACCCTATAGATTACGGCTTTACCCGCCGATACACCAAGACCATGGGGCCGGTGGCCTTTTACGCCTGCCGGGTGGCCGGGGACGTGCTGGCCCAATCGGGCCTGGACGAAAAATTCATTACCTCGGGCAGACTGGGAGTGGCCTTTGGTTCCACCCACGGCAGTCCGACCGTGCAGCGCAATATTTACAAAACATTTTTCGGCAACCTCAAGGAAGAGTTTTCCTCCATCGGCGCGGTTGACTACCTGCGCTCCATGGTCCATACCACGGCGGTGAACATCACCCGTATGTTCGGCATCACCGGCCGGGTCATTGCCTCATCCACGGCCTGCACCACCTCCAGCCAGGCCATCGGTTTCGGCTACGAAATGGTCAAATACGGCATGCAGGACGCCATGCTCTGCGGCGGCGCCGATGAATACGACACCACCACGGTGGCGGTGTTCGACAACCTGCTGGCCTGTTCGGTGGACTTTAACGACACCCCGGAACGCACGCCCCGGCCCTTTGACAGCGACCGCGACGGACTGGTGGTGGGCGAAGGCGGCGGCGCGGTCCTGCTGGAGGAAGATGAGGCGGCAAAGAAACGGGGCGCCACAATTTTAGGTGAGGTCATCGGCTTTTCCTGCAACAACAACGGCGGCGACCTGATCCTGCCCAACCTGGACGGTATAACCGCCACCCTGAAGCTGGCCCTTGATGATGCCGGGATCGGCCCGGATGATGTTGATCTGATCTCGGCCCATGCCACCGCCACCAAGATGGGTGATGTGATCGAGGCGCAGGCCATCGACGCCGTCTACGGTGACAGGCCGCTGGTCACCGGCCTGAAGAGTTACATGGGCCACTGCATGGGGACCTGCGGCGTCATTGAACTGACCATGCTGCTCTACATGATGGAACAGGGATTTGTCGCCCCGACCCTGAACCTCGACAATGTTGATCCCCGCTGCGCCATGCTCAACCACGTGCGCGAGCTGGTCGAGCAACGCATCAGGATCGTCGCCCTGGAAAACTTTGCCTTTGGCGGCGTTAATACCTGCCTGCTGATCCAAAATGGACGGCACCTCACCTGAGGCCACCATCACCCGGCCCCTTGCCCGGTGCTATGATGCTGCGGTCACCCTGGCCTGCTGGGGATATTTTATCTTTGCCTTTGTCTTTCCGTTCTGCCTCATCTACGGCGGGGCTTGGCTGCTGCCCGGTCCCAGGGAGCCACGCTTCCAGCTGATCAACAATTGGTATTACCGGGGATTTTTCCGACTGCTCAGTATCATCGCCCCCCGTCACCAGTTGCTGATCGATGAGGATGTTCGGCGTATACGGTCGACGGTGATTGTCTGCAACCATCTCTCCTATCTGGATCCACTCCTGATGCTGGCCCTGTTCAGCCGCCAGAAGACGGTGGTCAAAACACGGTTTTTCAAGGTACCCATTTTCGGCTGGGTTCTGCGTAACGCCGGGTATTTTCCGGCCGATGGTGCGGGCAGATACCGGCAAATGATGATAGAACAGGTGGAGGGCATGAAAAAATATCTTGCCGCCGGTGGTATTTTTTTTATCTTTCCGGAAGGAAGCCGCAGCCGGGATGGAAATATCGGTCCCCTGAACAGAGGGGCGATCAAGATTGCCCGGCTCTGCCGGGCACCCATCCACGTCCTCCATCTTGAAGGGACCGACAAACTCTTTGCACCAGGAAAATTTTTCTTCCATGCCCGTATGGCCAACACCGTCACCCTGCGCCGGGTCGATCATATAGCCCCGGACCGCCGGCAATCTCTTGGCGATCTGGAACAGAGAATACGGCAGGCCCTGGCAACGGGCACCGCAATCCGTCAACATGCCGACCCACAGCAGACCAACGCCGCCGGAGTGAGGGAATGAAAGTCATCCTGATATCCATGCCGGACGTGGTACCGATGATTATCCACGAAACGGCCATACATCTTCCCAATCACGGTATCGCCTCGGTCGGCGGTAATATCGACCCGGAGCATGATGTCTATCTCATCGACCTGATCAGGAAACGGCGTGCCATCAAAAAATACCTGACCCGGCAGATCAACAAAATCAAACCGAACCTGATTGGCCTGTCCGCCATGGCCTGGCAATATGATACCTGCGTCAAAATCGCCCATCTCATCAAAGAGCTGCGGCCGGAGGTCAAGATCGTCATCGGCGGCTACCATGCCACCCTCATGCACGAAGAAATCGCCGAAGCCAAAGAGGCCCGCTGGATTGACTTCATGATCAGAGGCGAGGGGGAAGAGGCGTGCAGGCGTCTGGTCAATGCCCTGGACGGACGCGACGATTTCGCCGAAATTTCCTCACTCTCCTACAATGTCGACGGCCGATTCATCCATAATCCCCGAAGCGAAAACCTTGATCTTGCCAAGTTGAAGCCCCCGATCCGGGACAAACGAAGGCTGACCTGGGGCTACCATATCATGTATTCCAAGATTGAAGTCCTGGAGACATCGCGGGGCTGTACCCGATCGTGTAATTTCTGCAGCATGAAACACATGTATGGCCGCAGCTTCCGCACCTACCCCATCAGCCGGGTATTGGCGGACCTGGATGATATTTATTACAACCGCAAATCACGCTGGGCCTTTATCTGCGACGATAACATGGTGCTCAATCCAAAACGGGTGATGGAACTCTGCGACGCCATCATCGCCCGTAACTATAAAAATCTCACCCTGGTTGTCCAGGCGGACTGTATCTCCATGGCCACCCATGAAGACATGGTGAAAAAAATGGGCGAGGCCGGGTTTAAGTCGGTCTTTCTGGGGATTGAAAACGGTTCCCAAAAAAACCTGAACGCGGCCGGCAAGGGGGATATTGTTGCCGCCTCGAAAAAGGCCATAGAAAACTGCCATAAATACGGAATGATGGTGATCGGCGGCCTGATTTTCGGTTTTCCCGAAGATGATGAGGATTCAATCCGAGAAAATTATGCATTCTTTAAATCCATCGACGCGGACGCCGCCTACTGCCAGATCCTCACCCCCTATCCCAAGACAGGAATGCGGTCACAGTTACTGAAAGACGGCTTGATTACCAATACCGATGATCTGAAAAAGTATAACGGTCTGTGGGCCAATGTCCGAACTAGGTACCTTAATGCCGATGAGCTGCAGTACCAGTTCTGGCACCAGCGACAGGTGGTGCTCGGCTGGTGGAATCCGCCAACCCCGGTCAG
>WGCP01000073.1 GCA_015493715.1 Desulfobulbaceae bacterium | reverse complement strand
TGGGATGCGGCCTATGTCTTTCTCACCATGGAGGTCTGCCGTCGGGCCCTTGTCCATAGCGGCCTTGAAGTCACCCCGGAAATCGGCCCCCGCATGGGCTGTCTGATCGGTTCGGCTTTAAATGGTACTGATGCCTATCGCATCGCCATGGGTAATTATGTCAATCGCGGACCGTTGAAGGTCAGCCCCTATCTGCTGCCCAATGTCTGTGCCAACCTACCTGCCGGTAAGGCGGGCATGCTGCTGGGATTCACCGGCCCGATTTTTTCACCCCAGGGGGCCTGCGCCTCGGGCAATCATGCCATCGCCATCGGCGCTCGCATGATCCGTGACGGCGATTGTGATTTTGTCCTCGCCGGCGGGGTGGAAACCTGCCTGGTGCCTGAAATTATTCAGGGCTTTGCCAATATGCTGGCCACCATCAAGGTCGGTCCCAAGGATCGGGCCTGTGATGATCCCGCCCAGGCATCGCGGCCGTTCAGTCTGGACCGCAAGGGTTTTGTCCTGGCCGAAGGTTGTGGTGTGCTGGTGCTGGTCGCCGAGGACATGGTGGCCGGCATGGGCCTGGAGGCCAGGGCGGAAATCATGGGTATCGGCTGGAACTCGGATGCCCATCATTTCACCCGTCCCAACCGGGAAACCGTGACCAGGGCCATGGAAGATGCTATTGCGGATGCCGGGATTTCACCGGCCGATATCGGGGCCGTCAATGCGCACGGCACCTCCACCCGGACCGGTGATTCCACGGAGGCGGAGTGTCTGCGGTCCGTCTTTGGCAAATTTTTGGACAAAATCCCCGTATCGGCAAACAAGTCCCAGGTCGGCCACAGCCTGGGTGCATCCGCCGCCATTGAGGCAGCCCTGGCCATTGAGGCCATGCGAAAGGGCATTGTCCTGCCCACGGTCAACCATCTCCCCGATCCGGACTTTGCCGATCTTGACCTGGTGCCTGATCAGGCGCGTCGTCATGCCCATGAATTTGTGCTGTCCAACTCCTTCGGCTTCGGCGGCACCAACTGTTGTCTTGTGATCAAGGGAGTGTAAGAGACTATGCGCCCCCGACCCTTTATCCCGGAACTCCTTGATGGATCTCCCTTTGTCAGGGACGCCAACAGCGGCAGGCTCTGGCACCGGTGCGAGTTACGCACTCTGTACGTGGACACAGACCGCTCCCAGGTCGTCTATCATGCCAACTATCTGAGATATTTTGAGTTTGGTCGGGCATCGTTTATGCGTCATGCTTCCTATCCCTATAAAAAAATTGAGGAAAGCGGCTTTATTTATCCCATTATCAAGACCGAGCTCAACTATTACACCCCTCTTTTTTATGATGATCTGATGTACATCCATACCCGTCCGGGCGAGCTTGAACTGGTCAAGCTGCAGTTTGATTACCTGATTACCCGGGCCGATGATGGTGATATTGTCTGCACCGGCTTTACCCGGCACTGTGCCGTGTCGGCGGACAGCGGCCTGCCGGTGGAAATTGATGCCAAAACACGTCGGTTATGGCAGGAATTTCCCAAAAAATAACACCGTTGCGGGTTCCGGTAACCCTTGATGTCCGGCCCTGGCTGTTTGATCATGCCCTTGCCGGACGCGCTGTCCTGCCCATGGTCGAGATCCTGCTGCTTCTGGCTGCGGAGACGAAGAACCGCTTTCCGGAAGCTAATGTATGCACCATGGACAACGGTCGTTTTGTCCGTTTTCTGGAAATCCCGGCCGGGGCGGCAACATTGCCGCTGGAGGTTGACCTGGAACCCGGGGACGATGGTTCGGTGGCGGCCGTTTTGTTGCAAAAAAAGGTCTTGCCGACAATGACGAGAATGGTTGAATATGCCCGGGTCGTTTTTTCCCGGCGCCCGGAAAAGGATTACCTGTTGACGGCCGGGCAGACCCTTTTTACGGCAACTGCGTCCATGGATGCCGACGAGGTGTACGGCAGTTATATCTCCTTTGGCCCGGCCTATCGGAATTTGCAAGGTTCACTGGCAATGAATGATCAAGAGGTGCGTGCCGCTATGCAGGCGCCGGTAATGAAGCAGCGCAGCCTCGGTGAAGAGCTGCTGGGTTCACCCTTTCCCCTGGACGGGGCCATGCATGCGGCAGGAATGCTTGGACGGCGGCGGTTGGGTTGTATTCCGCTGCCGGTGGGATTTGCTGGCCGGGTTGTCCATCTGCCGACCAGGCCGGGATCGGTATATACCACCAGGGCCGCGCTGCGTACGGAAGAGGAGGGCCGGTTGTGCTTTGATCTGCGGCTGAAAGACGAACGGGACCGAGTGTGCGAGGAGATTATCGGCCTGGTAATGCAGGAAATCGTGTAGATCTATCTTCGCGGATTCTTCGCGGATAAATCCGCTCCTACGGTTTTTTGTTGCCAGCCGTATTGTAGCGGCAGGGTTTTTTACCCGGCGCTGGAAGGTTTTTCCGTCCATGCAAGCAGTTTTTCCATGCCGACCCTGGTTAGCCAGCGGAGGAAAATCATGGAATAGGTGGCCCCGGCCAGGTACATACCGAGGATAAAGACAAGATGGGACAGGCCGTAAACAAGCGGGCAGCCGATTGCCGCCA
>WGCP01000072.1 GCA_015493715.1 Desulfobulbaceae bacterium | reverse complement strand
CCGATGTCAATCTTCAATCCTCTTTCAATTGCTTTTCAATGCATGGTTTGCTACCTTTGAGCGGAGGAAGAATCACTCATCGTACCATCTTTGGAGAGCCGTGTATAACAACCTGGTCATATTTATCAGCGAGCTGCATAAGTCGGCCCGTTTGCTACTTATAAGCGTAGTTACCCTTACGGTTGTCCTGTTCCTTCTTTCCAGCGGCTTGATCGTTTCCCTGCAAAACCACCTTCATGAGAAACTCTATTTTTTTTCTGTTGCCGGACCGTTTCTTGCCCATGTCAAGGTGGCGTTTTTCGGCTCCTTGTATCTGCTGATGCCGCTGCTCACCTATGTCTTATGGAAGGCTATGGGAAAACCGTTTGGTGTCACCGGTCGACGTTTATATCTGTTTGTCGCCGCCACCTGCCTGCTGTTTTATGCGGGTACGCTTTTCTGTTACATGGTGACCCTGCCCTTTGGAGTGAAGTTTCTTCTTAGTTATCAGTCAAAAAACTTAAAAGCCGTGATATCCATTGGTCGTTTTGTCAATTTTGTCACTATTTTTATACTGGCCTTTGGTGTTATCTTTGAACTGCCCGTTTTTATGATTTTCAGTAACCAGGTGGGGCTGATTTCCCGGCAGGCCTTTGAGCGGAACAGGCGCTTTGCCATTCTCGGTATTGCCATTCTGGCGGCCGTTTTGACCCCGACGCCGGACGCGGTCAATATGGCCTTGATGGGCGTTCCGCTTTATATGCTTTATGAGGCGGGTATCCTGATTATCCGTCTCCTTGGATCCGCAGACACCGACAACCGGCAGCGGCAGGAAGATGGGAAGGAAGAGCACAAAGAGGATGATAACACCGCTCCTTAACAAGGGGGGCGGCTTGAATTATCCGAACGTTCGACAACTTAGACCATTGGTAAGGAGCAGGGCAGCGGTGACCCCTGTTGGTTGACCGAGTCCGCAGGAGGGACTGCGGGATTTGAGCAGCGCAAGGGTGATATTCTGGGCGCGGGCAATTGCCAGTACCTGCTCGGCACCGCGGATAAACTCGGCACTGACATCCAGACCGTTTGCATCAATAACGGCGGCGCAACCGGCCAACACGTCATGGCCGTCTCCGCCGACGAGATTGGCCGGTGACCTCGGGGTGGCCAGTCCGCCGAGCTGCTCCGGGCAAACGGGGATCCAGCATTTGCCGTTGAGTTCCTGCATGCATTGCCTGTCCGGTTTACACGTGCCGTCATAGCGGGTGCACAGGCCAACCAGGCAGGCGCTGACCAGGTATTTTTCAGGAAAGTTTGTCATTTAGTTTTTTTGTGAAGGAAAAAGGAACACGGCAACTTGCGGACAAAATCTATGACCAGGCAGCAAAAAAAAGGGCTCAGCCGACAGGAACGCAAACGGTTACGCCGTATAATTTTCCTGGCCGCAATAGTCGTCGTGCTGATGTTACTCTTTTTTCCAGGTCACAGCCTGATGAGTTATTATCACATGCGAAAACAGGTATCCGCGCTGACTTTGCAAAACAGGCAGCTTGAAGATCGCAACAGGGACCTTGCCGCCGAGATTAAACGGCTACGGACCGACGATGCCTATCTTGAAGAACTGGCCCGAAAAAAATACGGTCTGCTCAAAGATAATGAAACCGTCTATGAGTTTAAATCCAGGAAGAAAAAAGGCAAATAGTCGTTGAGTAAACGAGGTGTTGATGATTACCGGCCGCACGGGCCGGTGACCTGTTATGCTCACGAAAAGCCTGATTTTGAAGAGCATCCAGACAGGGCGCCGCTGGGAATGGTCGGTCTGCCCGCGCCCATGCGAAAACTGGAGGTGGAGATGGTCTTTGCGACCTTCATGCTTTCGCATTTCGGGCATTTGACGGGTTCAGTGTCGTGGGCCGAGGTGGTCAGCACTTCAAAATGTTTTTTGCAGTCACGACAGACATATTCATAAATAGGCATGATGTGCTCCTTATGGATGCGGGATCGATCCGGATGGTTTCATTTCCCGCGATGTATACATGGTTATCTCCATTTTGGCACTTTTGGCCGGTGGAGACCTGAAGTTTTGGTGAAAATAAGCATTGGATAGAGAGTTGTCAGCAAAAAAAAATAGTCAATCTCGGGAAGAGGAGATCTCGCAAATCGTGGATCCTCTTCTGCTGGGAGATTTAACCGTACAGGTACGTGATCTGCTGCGCTTTCACCAGCATGTCGGGCTTACACACTATCCGCAAAAAGAACAACTGCAAACACTTTTTTCGTCGCGTTTTCCTGGGAATAGGGGACAGGAACGAAGATCGGCGACGGCAACGTCCTCGCAGAAAGCCCGGAACCCACAGCTCTCCATGGTCGGTATACGGAAGGATATTGCCCAGTGTGAGCAATGTATGCCAAAAGCGCATCGCTTTGGACAGGTGTTTGGTCGTGGGTCGGACCATCCCCGCCTTATGGTGATCGGGGATCTCCCCCGTCCGGAGGAGGGGGCATCATCTGATGGAGTCCTCTTTGGAGCGGAGGAAGATAGCATGCTCAAAAGGATGATGGAAGCCATCAAGCTGCCCCTGGATGAGGTGTATGTCTGCAATGTGGTCAAGTGTGTTGCGGTAGATGGGCAACCGGACAAGGAATGCGCCCGTCACTGTTTTTCTCACCTGAAACGGGAAATTGCAGCCTTACGGCCTGCATTTATTCTGGCCATGGGTGAGCAGGCGGCCGGTTTGCTGACCGGCTCTTCCGCTCCGCTGGTTAGGTTGCGTGGCCGTTTCTATTCGTATGCCGGTGCCGGGAATTTTTCGGTTCGGATCATGCCGACGTTTCATCCTCGTTTCCTTCTTCAGCATGCGGAGATGAAACAAATGGTCTGGCAGGATTTGCAAATGCTGCAACGGCAGCTCAACAGGTGAGCCGCCCCATGGAAAAGAGGAGCGACGTTGTGTTGCGCCGAGGAAAGAATTATCTCTGCGGGTTCTGTTTTATATCTGGCCGGAATCGTGAAAATGTGATAGCGTGGTTCGCTTTTTCCATGATCAATAGAGATGGCGTCGTAAAAACTTCGATATACTACGTCGTGTGTCCTGTGGCGATTCTCAACATACTGCATGTATAGTTAAGACCCGCCACAGAACACTACTCCTTGTATATCTGTGTTTTTACTTAGCCATCTTTAAGCATTGTTTGGACTTTTTGCGAGTTCATCAATAGAGGTATAGGAGAAAAATATGGCTGTCTATGAAATCGTCCATCCGCTGATTCGTCATAAGCTTGGGTTGTTGCGGGAAAAAAGCATTTCTACTAAGGACTTTCGAGATCTGTCGGCAGAGGTCGGTATGTTGCTGACTTATGAGGCCACCCGTGATCTTCCTGCGGAGATGGTGACCATAGAGTGCTGGTCCGGGCCGGTCAAGGTGGAACGGATCAAGGGGAAAAAGATTACCATTGTGCCGATCCTTCGTGCCGGAATCGGTATGATGGACGGTGTGTTGCAGGCGATCCCCAGTGCCAAGGTATCGGTGGTGGGGCTGTACCGCAACGAGGAAACACTGGAACCGGTCACCTATTTTGAAAAATTGGTGCAGGATATTGATCAGCGCAAGGCCATGATTCTTGATCCCATGTTGGCTACCGGCGGCACCCTGGTGGCAACGGTGGATATGCTGAAACGTGCCGGCTGCAAGGATATTATAGGGATTTTTCTTGTTGCGGCCCCGGAAGGTCTTGAACGGATGAAAAAAATACATCCCGACGTCGACATCTATGTCGCCGCCATTGATGATCATCTCAATGGAGACGGCTATATATTACCAGGCCTGGGTGATGCCGGAGATAAAATTTTTGGGACAAAATAGTCGGTGCGGGTATGGCCGGGAAGATTCGGGGACGATGTCGATAGGTGTCGCACGGATTGTTGATGTTGAGAGTAAAACAGGGTAATCCTATTTTACTATGCGGCAGGTTGACGCAGGTTTGATTTTTCGCAACCGTTCACCGGAGGCGACAAGTTTACGAGAATCTCTGGCCTGTAATCGTTTACCAGTGCCTTAGATTTGTTCATTTTTGACTTTGAAGCATACTCGTGCTATTCGAGAAGACAAAAATGGACAAAGAGGTAAGCGTAGACTCCGTGAGGTGCTGGTGAACGATTACGATTTTTCGGATGTATTATTTCTCGGGCCGGGTTCCCGGAGAGAAATAAGAACGACTAAGGAGAGAGCATGGCAGGTAAAAGCGAAACAATGACTGTTGTCCGGCAGGCGGTTATCGGCATGCAAATGCTTTGCGTGGCCTTTGGCGCCCTTGTGCTGGTGCCCATTTTAACGGGACTTAATCCCAGTGTTGCCCTGTTCACCGCCGGTGTCGGGACGCTGATTTTTCAAGTTGTTACCAAGAGAAAGGTGCCGATATTTCTGGCCTCTTCTTTTGCCTTTATCGCTCCCATCATTTACGGCGTTCAAACCTGGGGTATCCCGGCAACCCTTTCCGGCCTGCTGGCGGCCGGACTGGTTTATCTAATACTTTCCGGGCTGATCGTGCTGCGTGGTCTTTCAATTATTAAAAAAGTGCTGCCCCCGGTCGTCGTTGGTCCGGTTATTATGGTGATTGGACTGAATCTGGCCCCAGTGGCCGTTCATCTTGCCATGGGCAAAACCGGTGACGGCACAGCGGTGCTGGTGGCCCCGGGCCCTGCCCTGATCGTTGCTCTGAGTTCTCTACTGGTGACGGTTCTCGCCGTTTTGCTCGGCAAGGGCATGGTCCGTCTTCTTGCTATTTTGATCGGTATCGCCGCCGGATATCTGATTTCCCTGTTTTTTGGTCTGGTCGATTTCGCTCCGGTTCTCAAAGCGCCCTTTTTTTCAGTGCCCGAATTTGTCTTTCCTCAGCTCAACTGGCAGGCTGTATTTTTCATTGTCCCGGTTGCTATTGCGCCTGCCATTGAACATGTCGGCGATATGCTGGCGATCAGTCATGTGGTGGGAGAGGATTTCCTCGTTAAACCCGGCCTGCATCGCACACTCCTTGGCGATGGTTTGGCAACTTCCTTTGCCGCCATGGTCGGCGGACCACCGAACACCACCTATTCCGAGGTGACCGGAGCCGTGACCCTGACCCGGGCCTTTAACCCGGCCATTATGACCTGGGCAGCCTTAACGGCCATAGTTCTTTCATTTTCCGGGACCCTGGGGGCCGTTTTGTCCTCAATTCCAACCCCGGTTATGGGCGGTATTATGACCCTCCTTTTCGGCACCATCGCCACCATCGGTATGAACAGTCTGGTCCGAGAGGGCACCGACCTTGCCCAGCCGAGAAATATGATCATCGTCTCTCTTATTCTGGTCTTTGGTATAGGTGACATGGCGCTGGGATATGCCGACTTCATGGTCCGGGGAATCGGCCTGGCCGCTATTGTCGGGGTGGCGCTCAACCTGTTGCTGCCCAAGAAAATTTCCGTGTAAAGCAAACAGGTTTTTTTTCCTGAGGAAATCGACGTCCTGTTTGCCTTTTGAGAACAAGATGTTGTCGTCCGGAAGGAACAGTTTTTTGTATTGATTTTTCACAGGGGTTCAAAAAATTGTATTGGTTTTTTGGGCCGGGTGCATTATAGTTTATACATCAGAAAAATTATTTCTATTGTGTGTGCCCGTAACATGAAAAAACACTTTCTCATATTACTTTTCCTGGTGCTTGCCGGGTCAATGATAATCAGCAGTCCGCTACTGGCGGAAAGCAATGATTTGCCCCTGTGGGACAGTGCCGTCAACAGGTTGCTTGCCGTCGGTCTGTATGGGGTTGATATGGGGAAAACCCCGGCCGTGCGGATTGAGAGTTCCAAAGATATTTATAAAGGGCTGGCAGCGGACAAGGCCCGGTTGAACGGCCAAAGCATCACCTTTTCCTATGAAGGTTCATCCGGTCTGCTCGGGTTCTCAGCCGGCTATATCTATACCTCGGGAGCGGTTGAAGGCAATCTTGGAGCGGTTTACCTCGGTCTTGATGATCCCATGGGTTTCAATGCCTATGATAACGGCAGATCCTGGTATCTTACCCTCGATCTATCCACCTCCTATAAGCCCCACGATGATATTGTCCTTGGCGTGTCCGGAAAGACAATGCTGATGGATGATCCGTATAGCATCAGTAACGGTCGGATCTTTTCCTTTCTGTTGAACATGCCGGTCTCGTATAAAAAATATATCACCATTACTCCTGAGCTGCAGTGGTCCCGTACCTTGCCCGGTCAGGATGGGGCGAGTTCCAGCTTCCGGACTGATTCCGAGCAGGACACTGCCGGTAAGGATGTCCTGTACGGCGGTGTTTCCATTAGTTTTTCTTATTGATTTCCTTTTTTCCCGTTGTTTGTAGTCTTCATTTTATCTTTGTTTTCCTGCTGTTCCAGGTATATGGTATTTTTTGTCCAACTGAGTCCTGACTGTGTTTGTGGATAATTCTTCGAAAAGTCACAGGTCCTCTCAAAGGATTTTTTTCATCGTATAAACCCTTCCTCTTTCTATGCAGAAGCATCATCGTATTCTTCTTGTAGTTTCGATTGGTGTTTTTATGTCGACCATGGACAGCTCCATGGTCAACGTGGCCCTGCCTACCTTAATGAAGGTATTCGGCGGTTCATTGGCGATGACGGAGTGGGTGGTCCTGATGTATCTGCTTACCGTTACCGTGACTCTGCTGTTTTGGGGTTATTTCGCAAACACCATTGGACAGGGGCGTCTTTATAGTCGGGGAATATTGTTATTTACCGTTGGTTCCCTGTTCTGTTCCCTCTCCCCATCGCTTGGATTTCTTATAGGCGCTCGTTTTGTCCAGGCCATCGGTGCGTCCATGATGATGGCCATGGGACCGGCCTTGAT
>WGCP01000071.1 GCA_015493715.1 Desulfobulbaceae bacterium | reverse complement strand
TACACCGAAGATGATATTGCCAAGCGTCTGCAGGATTCCCGGGCAGGATTGTTCGGCAACGATGTCACATCACTTGCCGAGTCTGAACAGGAAATGCTTGCTTTCATCCAGAGCAACAACCGGGGCGGTGTACGTACTACTCTGAAAAACCTGCTGGAAAATTTCGAGCGCAAACCCTATGGCTGGTACTATGCGGCCATACTCTGCATCCTTGCCAACCTTTGCTCCCGGGGCAAGGTCGAGGTCCGCAGCGACGGCAATCTTCTCGAAGAAGATGAACTGGAACGTGCTCTGCGTAACACCAGGGGACAGGGGAATGTTGTGCTGGAACCGCAGGTTGAATTCACGGCCTCCCAGGTTCGCGCCCTTAAAGAGTTTTACGAGGACTTTTTTGACACTCCACCCGGCTCAAGCGAAGCAAAGGCTCTTGGCAAGGCAACGGGAGAGGCCTTTAAGGAGATGATTCATCAACTGGAAACCCTGCTTGCTCAGTCGTCACAGTATCCTTTCCTGAATGTGTTTGCCCCCGTGCTTGAAAAGTTGAAAAACTGCACCGGCAAACCCTATACATGGTACCTGACAGAACTCATCTCCCAGGAAGATGAACTTCTCGACATGAAGGAAGGCATCATTGACCCGGTAAGTAAATTTATGGGCAGCAACGACAGAATCGGTGAGCAATGTCGTATCTTTGATAACGCCCAAAAGTTTATGCAGACCCAGGAACCAAACTTTGTCTATATTGCGGGAAACGAGGCCGACCAGGTCACAGGAATCCTGACATCCCCTGATTGCTTCAAAGGGCACCGGATGCAGCAGGTAAAAACGCTTGTTGAAAAACTGCAGGATCAGATGACCAAACGGCGCAAGGCGGAAATCGCAAAGGCCAAGGAAACAGTTGCCGACCTCAAAGATCGGTTGTGCGCCATCCCTGAGTTTGCCTCCATGGAAAGTGAACAACAGGAGCAGCTCACCCGGCCTTTTGATGAGTTACTTGCCTCCGTCGAGCACCAGACATTAATCGCCGTTATCCGGGACAGCCTGCGCCGATTTGAAGAAACAGACTATCCACAACTGTTGGCAAGGGCAAGTAATCAGTCATCAGTTTTCAGTGATCAGGAGAAGAAAGAGAAAACTGAACAGGTCGTGGAACCGGAGCCTGCAGTTACTACCATCCACTCTCTGAAGGTTCCCTTTAACGGTATCTGGCTCACCGATACATCGGATGTGGAACAGTACCTGGAATCCATGCGCGAAGCCCTGCTCTCGGAAATCAGAAATGGAAAAAGGATTCAGGTATGAACACCCTTGAGCATGAAGTGGAACAACTCATTGCCCAGGGTGAATCGCTGAGAGTTGAATTTAAAAGTGATCGCAACTCTCTGCCGGACCGTGAACTCCTTGCCGCTGTTGTTTCACTGGCCAATACGGAAGGTGGTGATGTACTGCTTGGTGTCGAGGACGACGGAACAGTAACCGGGCTGCACGCCAATCATCGGAATACCGCAGGAATTCCAGCCCTTATTGCCAATAAAACCAACCCTTCCCTTTCTGTTCGCGTTGAAACCATCAGTCTTGACAAGGGCACCATTGCCTGGATCAAGGTTCCCAAATCCCGCCAACTGGTTTCGACTTCTGAAGGTCTGCTGCAACGCCGCGGGTTGATGGCTGACGGCAGGCCAGAGGCCGTACCCTTTTATCCCCATGAATTTGTCCAGCGCCAGTCATCTCTTGGGCTTTTGGATCCAAGTTCCGCGCCCATTGCCGAACTGACGGTCGAGGATCTGAGCCCATTGGAACGGCATCGCATCCGTGAAGCCATCCAGCGTTTTGGTGGCGATCAGTTCCTGCTGCCCCTGGCTGACAATGAACTCGACGGCGCCCTTGGTTTAACCATAGATGTTGAAGGTGTTGTGCGGCCAACCGTTGCCGGGCTGTTGCTACTTGGCCGGGAGGCGGATATTCGTCGACTCTTTCCCGCCCATGAAGTTGCCTTCCAGGTTTTGCAGGGTACCAATGTCCGGGTCAACGAATTTTTCCGTAAACCCCTTTTACAGACCTTTGAGGAAGTCGAACAGTTATTTAGGGCACGGGTGGAAGAAGAAGAGATCCAGGTGGGGCTGTTTCGTGTCCCTATTCCCAACTTTGATCGCCGGGCCTTTCGGGAAGCCTTTGTCAACGCCCTAGTTCATCGGGATTACTCCCGGTTGGGTGCTGTGCATGTCCGGCTCGATGATGACGGCCTTTCCATTTCCAGTCCGGGGGGCTTTGTCGAAGGCATCACACTGCAGAATCTGTTAACCGTTGCCCCACGATCACGCAACCCTCTTCTTGCCGACATTATCAAGCGTATTGGTCTGGCAGAACGTACCGGCCGTGGCATTGACCGTATTTATACAGGTATGCTGCGTTACGGACGTCCGGCACCGGATTACTCTATGTCGGATACCTCAACGGTCACAGTCCAGATGTACAGCACCGAAGCAGATCTGGAATTCCTGAAAATGATCCTTCAACAGGAAGAGCGGACGGGCGGCCCCATGCCCATCGACAGCCTGATTATTCTTTCGCGACTCAAGGAAGAGCGTCGTCTCGCCATGGCTGATTTAACAGACTCCGTACAAAAACCGGAAGCAGCCATTCGCTCCACCCTGGAAAAACTGGTGGAAGCCGGACTTGTTGACCCCCACGGAACAGGCCGTGGCCGGACCTATACCTTAAGTGCAAGGGTTTATCGCCGAACAGGCCACAAGGCCGATTACGTTCGTCAGGCAGGATTTGACAAGCTGCAGCAGGAGCAGATGGTACTCAAATATATCGACGTTCATGGTTCAATTAAGCGATCTGATGTAATCGAATTGTGTCGGTTAACCCCGCCTCAAGCTTACAGACTGCTCAAGAGGCTGAAAGAACAGGAAAAAATAATTCAGACCGGGAAAAAACGCTATGCCGTTTATACACGGAAAACATAACCTATACACGCATGCTATAAATTCTATACACGCGTGTATAGGCCGTGTATACAAAAATTGTTAAGGTCTCTTGTGATATGGAAACAGCCAGACTTAAAAAATTTGCTCAGTATGCCCGCCGCAGTCTGATTGAACAGGTATCCGCCAAGCTCGAACTGGTACTGGCTGAGGACAGTGCAGCCAGGCGCGAGAATGCAGAGGCGGTTAAAAGGCTGGAAGAGCAGATCAATGCCCATGGTGAGAGCCAGGTCGTTGAAAGGATAGCCTACATCTGGTTCAATCGCTTCTGTGCCCTGCGCTTTATGGATGTAAAGCGTTACACCCGTATCGCTGTGGTATCGCCTGCCGAAGGGCAGTTTCAACCGGAGGTCCTGGCCGAGGCCAAGATGGGCCATATTGATGCGGGAATGGTTGGCGACAAGATCCGGCAGCAGATCTTTGCCCTACTGGACGGTAAAACACCCAGCAATGACCCACAGGGCGAAGCCTACCGCTTACTTGTGGTGGGAGCGTGTAATTACTGGCACCGGGCCATGCCCTTTCTGTTTCAGCGTATTGCTGATTACACTGAACTGTTGATGCCTGACGACCTGCTGTCGGGCAACTCTATTCTGGCCTATACCCGTGAGGCTATGACGCCGGATGTCTGCGAAGATGTTGAGGTGATCGGCTGGCTGTATCAGTTTTATATTTCCGAGAAAAAGGATAAAGTCTTTGCCGGTCTGAAAAAGCGGAAGAAAATTGCTCCCCAGGATATTCCCGCTGCAACCCAGCTCTTCACTCCTCACTGGATTGTGAGGTATCTGGTCGAGAATTCATTGGGGCGGTTGTGGATGTTGAATCGCCCGGATTCACGGCTGGTTGAGCGGATGGATTACTACATAAAACCAGTGGAAAGTGGGGAGTGTGAAGTGGATAGTAAAAGCGATTCTGCCCACTCCCGACTTCCCACTTCCCACCCCGCTTCCGCCAATGCAGAACATGATTTTATAAAGATTAATTCCCCCGAAGAAATCAAAATCTGTGACCCGGCGTGCGGAAGCGGCCACATGCTCACCTACGCCTTTGATTTGCTCTATGCCATCTATGAAGAGGAAGGCTACGAATCCGCCGAAATTCCGACCCTGATTCTTACTCATAACCTCTACGGCATTGAAATCGACGAACGTGCTGGAGAGCTGGCTGCCTTTGCCCTGACCATGAAAGCCCGAGCGAAACAGCGGCGGTTTTTCCGTAAAAAGGTACAGCCCAATATCTGTGTGCTGGAAAATGTCCGGTTTGACGAAGGTGAGTTGAAAAGCTACATGGATTTTGTCGGATGCGACCTGTTCACCGCACCATTGCAAACGACCCTGCGCCAATTTGAAGAGGCGAATAACTTCGGCTCATTGATTCGCCCGGCTGTCACCAATGTAGGGGAGATGCTGAAAATTCTGGAGTCAAAGAATGTCTCAGGGCAACTGTTTCTCAGCATAACCCATAAGAAAGTTTTGCAGGTGTTGCGGCAGGCTGATTACC
>WGCP01000070.1 GCA_015493715.1 Desulfobulbaceae bacterium | reverse complement strand
TCAAAGCTGGGATAAATGAGAATGGGGGCATCGGTGAACAGGGCGGTGTCGCGGGCAATAACGTCAAGTTGTTCGTCGGCGGGGACGATACAGCAGACGGATATATTCAGCTGATTACGAATCCTTGCCGCAAGCAACTGTCCGCTGCTTCCGGCAAGGCCCGTGATATCAAACCGATGTCGGCCGTGTTCCCGCAGCCGGTTTATGATCGACTGCATGGATGAGAATCGTCCCGGCGGTTAAAAGGAGCCGCCCATGGTGAAGTCCCAGTTTGAGCTGTCCTCACCGTCCTGTTTATCAAGGTTATAGCCCCAGGCCAGACGGATCGGGCCCATGGGAGACATCCACATAAAACCAACGCCTGCGGTCTTTTTGAAATCACCAAAATCCCAGCTGTCCTCAAGGGCGTATACATTACCGAAATCGGTGAACACCTCTCCGTGCAGGCCGGCTTGCTCAAGCAGCGGAAACTGAACGGCGATATTGGCATACCACATTTTGTCACCACCGATTTTTTCATCAGTGACCGGATCACGCGGACTAATACTGACGGAGGGAAAACCACGGATACTGTTCATGCCGCCAAGGTAAAATCGTTCGTAGACCGGCAGTTTTTTATCGTCATCGGCAAAGATCTGGCCGATGGCCCCCTTGGCATGGAAGACGGATTTCCAGAACATGGGAAAATACCATGAGCTGGAACCTTCGAGCTTGGTGTAGTCGGCATCGCCACCCAGCCAGCTACCGGCATGGCGGATGCTGATCGAGTTTCTGGAACCGGAATCAGGTATAAACCGATTGTTTCTGGTGTCCCGGAGAAAGCGGACATGGATAGCGCTGGTCAGATTGATATCTTCGGAATCCTTGATGACCTGGGAGGCATTGTCGGCAACGTCACTGAGGGTGGTATTGTCTATGGAGTAGCCGTAATAGATATACCATTTTTCAAAAAACGGATGCCCGAATCGGACCCCGCCACCCACAGAATTTTTGGTGTAATCGTCATATTCCCGTCGCCAGTTAAACAGGTCAAGGCCGGCGGATACATGGGAATCGAGAAATCTCGGATTGGTATAATTTAAATTAAAACGAGTGGTGATCCCGCTTAAATTAACGGACAGCGCCAGCTTGTTACCGGTTCCCAGAAGATTGTCTTCGGAAATCTCACCCATGAACAACAGGGATTCGGACGAGGAATACCCGGCGCCGATACTGAACTGGCCGGTGGATTTTTCCTTGACCTTGACGATAACGTCCATCTTGTCCTCTTTCATGGTCGGCTGCGGCGTAACCGTAACCTCTTCGAAAAAACCCAGTCGCTGCAGCTTCTGGGTTGAACTTCTGATGGCCTTGGAGTCAAAAATGCCGCCCTCTTTCACATCCAGGTCCCGGCGGATAACATTGTCTCTTGTTCTGGTGTTACCTTGAATTTCCACCCGGTTGAAATAGACCAGTGAACCTTTGTCGACGTTTAAGGTAATGTCCACCCGCCTGCCGATGGCGGATTTTTTGATTTTCGGGTGGATTTCGGCAAAGGCATACCCATGCTCGGCATAAAGATCGGTCAGCTTCAGGGTGTCGTCGCGTAGGATTTTGCGGTTGAGATATTTTTGTTTGCGAATTTTGAGCATGGCGATCAGTTTGGCTTTATTCTCAATAAGATCGCCTTTGATGTCAACAGTACCGACCCGGTATCGTGGCCCCTCTTCAATCGGGAAGGTGATGGCAAGAGAATCATCTTTCTCCACCACCTTGGGCTCGCCTACCCTGGCTTCAATAAAACCGTGATTCTGATAAAAGGCGGCAAGGCGCCCTGCATCCTGCTGCAGGACATCCATTTTCAGGACACCGCTCTGGGTCAACCAAGAAAGCCAGTTCCAGGTGCCTGTCTGGATAACGTCTTTCAGCTCGCTGTCATCAAAGGTCTTGTTCCCCTCAAAGGTTATTTTTTTGATGGAGATTTTTTTACCTTCCTTGATCCGAAAATGGACATCGGCGGTATCTTTGGTCGGATAGCTGAGGGTGGCGGCAACCTTGGTGTTGAAATAGCCTTTGGACTTGTAGAGTCCCTTGATGCGCTGGACGGCATCGTTGATCTTGGCCGGGTTGACGATGGTATTGGCGGTGATGGTTGCCGCATCCCGGACATCATCTTCAGAAACGGCGTCGGCACCGCTGAAGCGGACATTTTTAATAAGCGGTTTTTCCTTGACGATAAAGGTGATGGCCTTGCCCTTGGGCGTATTGGTGACATCAACGGATACGTCGTCGAAATACCCCATTGAGAAGACCGATTTAAGGTCTCGGCGCAGGGCGGCCGGGTCATAATAATCACCGGGTTTGGTTTGGATTTTGCGTAGTATTGCCCCGGAATCAATCCGTTTATTACCCGACGGGGTCACGGAGGCAACAATAATTGAGCGATTGGAGTACCCGAGGACGTCTGCCACCGCATTGTTGGTTACCTGTTCCAGGCCGCCGGTGAGTGTAGTTTCCTGGAAAATTTCCGGTTTGGCCTGCGGATTAAGCACGTCCACAACCATCATGTCGACTTCAATACCCTTGCCGACCCTGGTCAGACTGCCGAGAGCGATATAATCATACCCGGTTTTGTCGGCAACACGGCGGAGAGCTGCAGCCGATGGTGGCCAGGGGCCGGTATAATCGATCATGGTCCGTGCCTGTTTGCGCGGTATCATGGTGAAGTTTTTGGCCTTCAGCGCTTTGACCAGGGCCTCATCCGCCTGTTGTTGCAGTTTGCCCGGCCGGGAGGCGTTGACCTTGAAAGGAAGAAAGCCGGTGTTCTGCTGGATGGCGAGGGCCGAGTCCGGACCCATGAGAGCCACCAGACAAAGCAGGAAAAACAGGGCCGGCACAACGTCCCGACTGATGTATCGAAACTGTGATGTCAACTGCATGTATGCGTCCTGATCAAAAGGGTTGAGAGGGAAAGCCTTGAACATATTTTGACCTTTTACTCGTCCATCTTTCATGACGATAACCAAGATGGTTTATTACAAAAAAGTTTCAGACATCTTCGATTAAGTAATTAAGGTCGACGTATCATAACTCAAATCCGGTATTATGCCATGCCCGGTGAAAAATGCAACGGCTTATCCATTCTTTAATGGGTGTGGTTCTTCTTTTGGAAGATGGATGGGATCGAGAAGTTCGGCCACCTTGTCGTGAAGGATTGCGGCAAGGGCCTGCTTTTCTTTTGGCGTGTACTTTTCCGTCGGAATGGGGTGGCCGATACGGATAACTATCTCTCCGCTGGAGGGCAGAAGTTTTCCCTTGGGCAGCAGACGGGAGGCATTGTTAAAGCCGACGGGAACAATCGGGACGCCGGATCGGATCGCCAGCAATATCGCCCCTGCCTTAAAGGGGTGCAGCCTGCCGTCTTTACTGCGGGTACCCTCGGGAAAGATGAGGACGGAGCTACCGGCGCCGATACGTTCGGCGGCCAGATTAAGACTTTTCAGGGCCTTTCTGCCGCGTGTGCGGTCAATGGAGATAAAGCCGACCTTGCGCATGGCCGCTCCGAATATGGGAACATCAAAGAGCTCTTTTTTTGCTATCCAGCGGAAGTCATGGGGGAAATATCCCTGGAAGCTGTAGATGTCAAGCTGACTGCAATGGTTGCCCGCAAAGACATAGGTTGCCTGCGGATCAATATTTTCCATGCCGGTAACCCGAACCCGGATACCGGCCATCCGTGTCAGAATTTTTGCCCAGAGTCTCGGATAAATCTGGGCCCGGGCGGCATCGTTACTTGAAATTCTGAAATCGGCAAGCGCCGCCAGGCAGACGCCTGCGGTGACCAGAGGGAGGCAGACGAGAAAAATGAGGGAGCGTAGACGTTGGAGAAGAATCATTGGAATCAGCGTCGACGCCGGAGACTTGGCGTATCGTTTGTCATGAAGAGGATAGTAAAAAAAATAGGGTCAAAAGTCGTAACCGTTTTTGCACCATGATCTTGACGGTGCCGCAGGCAAGGCGAATACGGGACAATCCCGTATCAGGACGACATAAATCATTATTTCTAGCATAATCACCGGAAAAACTCATCTCTTTTGTCTAGAGGGAACCGTGAAGTTGTGTTGACGATTGAGCAGAGATGGTTTATGTTGCCTAACTTTTTAAAAAAGGCGATAGCTTCAGGTCTTAGGGCGTATTTTTCTAAATCTTTACATCTTGCGCATCTTTTTGTCCATACTCTTCGTTATGCAAACAGTTACATAATTATACTCTGCGCCTGTTTGCATGCCTTGATTATGAACAAAAAAATGCGCAATAATGTTGATTATTGCGTCACAAGCCCTTAGAGAGTGCCTATCCGGAAATACTATTTGTGGACAGACAAAAGAGAATATCATTCAGTATGACTCTCCCCCCCAGATACGGGGAATAAGAAAATAATGGAGAACAAGTAACATGGCAAAGATTCAGGTAAAAAATCCTGTCGTCGAAATTGACGGCGATGAAATGACACGTATCCTATGGGCCTTTATCAAGGAAAAATTGATCCTGCCTTATTTGGATATTGATTTGAAATATTACGATCTCTCCATTCAGAAACGTGATGAAACCGACGACCGGATAACCGTCGAGGCGGCCGAGGCAATTAAGAAATACCGGGTCGGTATCAAGTGCGCCACCATTACTCCGGATGAGGCTAGGGTCACGGAATTTGATTTAAAAAAGATGTGGCCCTCTCCCAACGGCACCATCAGAAATATCATCGGCGGCACGGTGTTCAGGCAGCCGATTCTCTGTAGCAATATTCCCCGATTGGTGCCGGGCTGGACCAAGCCTATTGTTATCGGCCGCCATGCTTTCGGTGATCAGTACAAGGCTACGGATTTTCTGGTGCCCGGGCCAGGAAAACTAACTATGCGTTTTGAACCGGAGGACGGCGGCGCACCGGTCGAGCATGAGGTATTTGATTTCCCCGGCAGCGGCTGCGCCATGGGGATGTATAACCTGGATGATTCCATTCGCGGTTTTGCCCGTTCCTGCATGAATTATGCGCTTAATCTCGGCTGGCCGCTCTATCTGTCGACAAAAAATACCATTTTGAAAAAATATGACGGCCGGTTCAAAGATCTCTTTCAGGCTGTTTTTGATGAGGAATTTGCCGATCGTTTTACCGAGTTGGGAATAACCTATGAACACCGGCTCATTGATGACATGGTGGCGTCGGCGCTTAAATGGGAAGGCGGCTTTGTCTGGGCCTGTAAAAATTACGACGGTGATGTTCAGTCGGATATCGTGGCCCAGGGCTTTGGCTCACTTGGCCTGATGACCTCTGTGTTGATGACCGAGGATGGCGGAACCGTCGAGGCAGAGGCCGCCCATGGTACCGTAACCCGTCATTATCGGGAACATCAGAAGGGAAATGCGACGTCGACCAATCCCATTGCCTCCATCTTTGCCTGGACCCGTGGGCTCTATTATCGGGGCACCTTTGATGATACGCCGGAGGTCGTTCATTTTGCCGAACTCCTGGAACAGGTCTGTGTTGAAACCGTTGAATCGGGCTTTATGACCAAGGACCTGGCCCTGCTGCTCGGTGGTGGGCAGAAGTTTTTGACCACCGAAGAATTTCTGGCCAAACTCGATGAAAACCTACAGGCGGCCATGGGATGATCCTGCCCGGTTGTGCGTTGCGATCAAATTTCTTTTAGATTCAAGCCTGTTGCTTGCCCCG
>WGCP01000069.1 GCA_015493715.1 Desulfobulbaceae bacterium | reverse complement strand
TTTATAATCATAATCCGAATCATATTCTATCGTATTGAAAATTTTTAGTATTTCCGACTGCTTTTTTCTCTGGATATATTCTTGCAGTGCTTCAGTAACCGCTGCCTTTTTCGTGCGATGGTTGCCGATTTTTTTTGCCTCTTCAATGAGCCGGTCGTCGATAGCAAGATTAGTGGCCATGGTTATTCCTCCCTATGTTCACACATAATTATAAAACTTATAATGTGTGAGGTAAAGAAGATATTTTTTTTAGTTTCGCTGCTCTGCGGTGCTGCATATTGTAACTGGTCACAGGGGATATAACCTCTTGTTTTCATTTTGCAGATCGACCGGCGCTTTGCGCCATCTTGCAGACAAACCATCTCAGCGGATCCGTCGTATTCTGCTGACCATGCTTATCGGATGAAAAAGATAACCAATTGCCATCAGAAGAATAATGGTGATAACAGCAGCCCCGGCATTGAGCAGGATTCCTGAAAAGATAAGGGCCAACAGCCGGGCGGCAATGCGTAATATCCTGCTCTGCAGAAGTCTGATCGCCGACAGAATCCCGATCAGGGCATTGGCAATAAAAAATCCGTCCGCCACTGCGACAAGTTGTTCAACATCGGCGAAATGGAAATAGACCGCGGCCAGCACCGCCAAATGAAAAAATGCAAATACCAGAATTGCGATAAATGGCGCCCTGGTCGTTGATTTGCGGGCCAGGATGTCCGGTAAATATCCCTCCCCGGCCAGGGAAGCGGCCAACCGGGCAACACCGCCGGTAAAGAGGAGATACGAGGTGATACACAACGAGGCGACCAGGGCCGCCATAATGATATCACTGTTGCCGCCGAACAGGGGCCGGATCAGGTCGGTTATGGTAACGGTTCCTCCCTGGACCATATCCGGAGAGATCATCTGCACGGCAGTGGCCACAGTCAGGCTGACGGCGGCCATGATGCAGACGGAAAAGATGACCGCTCGCGGGATGGTTGTTTTTGGATCCCGGACATCGCCACTGTAATTACCAACCACCTCCCAGCCCACCATGGTCCAGAAGAGCAGGAGCAGGCCATAGCCGAATTGTGGAAAGGAAAAAGATCCCGTGGCAACGACTTCGGAGGTTCGATGAAAAAGCAGAATAGCAGCCCCGCCCACAAAAAGGGTGAGCGCTACAATAGTGGAGAGAATAAAAGAAATCCTGCCGATGGAGGTCACCTGCCGGAGGAGCAGGAAGGTACAGGTCAGCAGGATCGGCAGGGCAAGCAGGGGTTCGGGCATATTGTAGATAGGCCGCAGGTATTTTGCCGCCGTCAGCAGGACCGCCACCGGCCCGAACAGCACGGCGCCGATTAAGTAAAAAGAGGTAAGCTTTTTCACCCGGCTGCCGAAGGCCTCTTCAATGGCACGGGCAACCCCTGCATCACCTGGAAAGAGAATGGACAGCCTGCCGAAAATAACGGCAAAGAAAAAACTGAGTCCGACAATAAGTATCCAGGCAGCCAATGCCCAGTTTCCGGCCACCTGATACACCAGCGGCGGCAGGATAATGATGCCCGAGCCAAGAATCGGGCCGATCATCAAACCGCTGAGCAGCAGGGGACCGAGTTTTTTTGTATGCGTTGTTTCAGTCATTTTTCGGTTGGTGGACCAGTTTATTGTCGACATTGCCGGTATTAATCGTGCCGGCAGGCTCAAACAGCATGACCTGTACTTCTTTTACAGCAATCGGTTTGTGTGCAACCCCGCGCGGAATAACCAGAAACTCGCCATCGGTCAGGGTGACAGTAGGCTGATCTTTAAACTCAATATCCAGGCAGCCTGTTATCACCATGAACATCTCGTCTTCCTGCTCATGGTGATGCATGACAAACTCTCCTTTGAGCTTAACCAGCTTCACATACTGTCCGTTCAGTTCCCCGGCAATCTCGGGCTGCCAGTATTCACTGATGTTGTGCATCCGGTCCCTGATGCATACTTTCTCAATCATAATCAACTCTCTGGTATCAAAATAAGGTTTTTTTTATTTCGCCGGCTTTTTCCCATCCCCGCGATCTGTCCCTTTCTCGTCATCCCCGCGATCTGTTGGGCGGGGATCCAGTCCTTATACAGCGTTATTCTCGCGCCACTGCTCTTCGCTGATCTGTAGGGATACCATCGCTTTTTCAGGAAAACGTATCGACATGAAATTAGGTATAAGCGTTGTGAAATGAGATTTGTAATCGTTGCTGTAGCGATGTTATCCCTTGTTGCTGAGTGATGGAGGGGTTAAAATTATTTTTTATCATTTATGGAAAATCGCTCAAACCAATTGCAGGGCAATGGAATCAGGGAATTTAATAAAAAATACGCTAAAAAAATAGTGGGATGCCTCGCTGAGCAGAGATGGCATGGTTCAGGTTTCAGGAATTTGGTTCTCAGGCTTGCAGGGCCG
>WGCP01000068.1 GCA_015493715.1 Desulfobulbaceae bacterium | reverse complement strand
CCAAGCTCTTTGGTTACATGCTGGGCCTGGGCCACGGCAAGCCCGTAACCAGGAACAAAGGCAACCGAATCGGCGGCTTCAAGAATATAATAGACATCCTCGGCCGAAGCCGGTCGAACCTCTCCCTGCGGGCCATCTCCTTCAGCGACCTCGACCGCACTGCCGAATCCGGAAAAAAGCACATTGGCAAGGGAACGGTTCATGGCCTTGCACATAATGTTGGTCAGGATAATGCCGGAAGCGCCGACCAGGGCGCCGGCAACAATCAGTATATTGTTGGAAATAACAAAACCGGCGGCACAGGCGGCCAGTCCGGAATAACTGTTCAGCAGAGAAATAACCACCGGCATGTCGGCGCCGCCGATGGGCAGAGTCGAGGTCACGCCAAAACCAAGGGCAACGAGAACAATAAGGAGAAAAAGCGTGTATCCCCAGCCGGTGGCGGGAGTCATGGCAAAAAGCGCCGCCGCCAGGAGGGCCGTCACCAGGATAGCGCCATTAATCAGGTGCTGCCCTTTGAAAACAACGGCCTTCTGGGTTATTTTACCGCTCAGCTTGCCAAAGGCCACCATGGAACCGGTAAAGGTCACCCCACCGATAAAGGCAGACAGAAAAGCAACGATGGCAATAAAGGTCGACATCTGCGGATGCTGATGGTATTCGGCCCAGGCCAGGAGCAGGCTTGAAATGCCACCGAAACCGTTAAACAGGGCCACCATTTCCGGCATCTGGGTCATTTCCACCTTGTAGGCACCGACCAGGCCAATGATGGTTCCGATTCCCATGCCCAAAATAATCCAACCATAGGAAAGGCCGCTGGCCAGTAGGGTTGCGACAATCGCCAACAGCATGCCCAGTGCCGACAGCAGGTTACCTCGTCTGGCCGTGGATGGCGAACTGAGCATTTTCAACCCGAAAATAAACAGCGCCGCCGAGATAATATAGGCAAAGTTAATTGCAACAAGACTCATTGTGCGCCTCCCTTGACTTTCTTCTTGAACATCTCAAGCATTCTGTTGGTTACCGCATAGCCGCCGACCACGTTGATGGTAGCGAAAACAACGGCCAGGGTGCTCAAAAAAATTGCAAATCCGAGATGTTCAGATTTCAGGGAGGCCAGGGCGCCGATCAGGGTAATGCCTGAAATGGCATTTGAACCCGACATGAGTGGAGTGTGCAGGGTGGAAGGCACCTTGGATATCAGTTCAAAGCCTAAAAAGATGGCCAATACAAAAATTAATGTCAAATATACAGCTTCCATTGATTCCTCACTTTTTCATAATGCTCTTGTACATTTCGCTGAACAGGGCACCGTTATGGGTAATAAGCGCGCCCTTGATGATTGCATCCTCAAGATCCAGGGTAAAATGTTTCTTCTCCCGGTCCCAGAAATGATCGACAAAGTTGCCCAGGTTGGATGAATACATCTGACTGGCGGTCATGGCCACCCGACCGGGCAGGTTGCCCAGGCCGACGACTTTTACCCCGTCGATTTCCACGATTTTATCCACCTCCGAGCCTTCCACATTGCCGCCGGTTTCCACAGCCATGTCCACAATGACGCTGCCCGGAGCCATGTCGCTGATCATGGGTCGATCAATAATTCGCGGCGCAGGACGCCCAAACAACTGGGCCGTGGTAATGACAATATCAGAGGCGGCGCAGGCCTTGGCCATGGCCTCTTTCTGTTTGGCCATCTGCTCCGGCGTCAGGGCCTTGGCATAACCGTCTTTTGTCTGGCCGGTCTCACCGAGATCGACCTTGACGAATTTTGCCCCCAGCGATTTCACCTGCTCTTCGACAACCGGTCTGGTATCAAAGGCATCGACCCGGGCCCCAAGCCTGCGGGCGGTGGCAATGGCCTGCAGACCGGCAACACCGACACCGATGATAAAAACCCGGGCCGGTTTAATGGTGCCGGCCGGGGTCGTCATCATCGGCAGAATTTTATCCAGCTGCTCGGCGCCGATAATCACGGAAACATAACCACCCAGATTGGCCTGTGAGCTAAGCACATCCATCTTCTGGGCCACAGTCGTGCGAGGAATCATCTCAAGGCTGATGGTGCTGATGCCTGCAGCCATCATGGTATCCACCAGCTCCACCTCATTAAATGGATCGAGGTAACTGATATGAATACATCCGCGACGCATCAACTCTATCTCCTCCATGGGCGGCTTTCGCAATCGCAGGATAATATCCGCCGTCTGCAACATATCTTCCCGGGACGTCCCAATCTTCGCCCCAACCTCCGTATAGGCACCATCTTCATAGCGGCAGGGGTGACCGAGGCCCTGCTCGATTTCCAGCTCTGCGCCAAGTTTGACCAGTTTTTCCGCTGTCGGCGGAATCATGGCCACCCGTTTTTCACCGGGATGGATTTCTTTCATTACCGCAATTTTCATACACACACTCCTTCCGCTAAAGAAAACAGGCCGGGCCTGCAAAAAGATATTGATTCAACGATCCCTTGCCACCAGTCGTGACAGGAAACGTTCATGGATGTTATCAAAACCACCGTTAGAGAAAACGGCAACAATATCACCGGGCAGGCATTTGTCGACCAGAAAGTCGAGGATCGAGTCGGTATTCGGAAAATAATGCGCTTCAAGTCCCTTGTCCTGAAGATCTTCCACCAGCTGCGCCGAAGAAAACTG
>WGCP01000067.1 GCA_015493715.1 Desulfobulbaceae bacterium | reverse complement strand
CCTTTGCAGTTCGCTGAGGTGGGTCGGCAGGATGATGGTGACGGTGCAGCCCCGGCCAAAGGTGGATTCAATGGTGATTTCTCCGCGATGTTCCCGGATAATCTGTCGAACATAGGGCAGGCCAAGACCGGTAGACCCCTCCTTAGTGGAGAAAAAAGGTTCGAAGATATGCTCCAGAACCTCTGGGGGTATTCCAGGGCCATCGTCAATGATTGTAATGGATGCCCCTGTCGATATCTGTTTGGTGTCCATCCGGATGCTGTCACCGGCACTGCATGATTCAAGGGAGTTTCTCAGGATGTGCAGCAGCGCAACTTTGAGGTACCGGGCATCTCCCCTGCAGAACAGGGGCTTTGCCGCCGGGAAAAATGCAATGGATATACCCTTGATCTCAGCCTCAGCCTGAATAATTTTGACACTGTCTTTGGTCAGTTCATTGATCTCAATGGCGGAAAAATGATCTTCCCCATCACTCTGCAGTTCTTCAAATCTATTGACAATAGCCTCTAATTTCGTGGTCTGGCCAAGGACCGTGTCACGATATCTGCTGTTGCGCTCCTGGTCTTCCTGTTTACAGGTCATTCGATGCAGAAGACCGCTGATCACCATCACCGGGTTACGTATTTCATGGGCAAGCTGCAGCGCCAGTTCGGCCCGGGTACGGTCACTGACCACGGATTCTATATCCTTATTAAGTTCAAGAAGCTGGGAGCTGGTCTCTTCCACTTTCTTCCGGTCACGGATCATGCGGTTCATGATCAGCAGCATGCTGCCGAAAAACAGGGTTGAGGCAAAAATAACAATGAACGTGACGGTAATCAGACTGCCGGATATCGGGGCGATCTTTTGCCAGATGGTCGCGTGGTGCGTAAAAAGAAGGTAATATTTGACAAAATGGCCCAGGGGTCGGATCAGGCAAAAGGAAAACAGGGCGCTCGTCAGCCAGAGAATATAGGTGGAAAGCGCGTTTTCCCTGTCCCTTAAATAGAGTTTGACGGCCTGCTGCATACAGAGGATCGACAACACCAGCATGGCCATACTGCCGCAGATATCAATCAGGTAGAGGGGAATCAGTGAGAGGAGCATTGCTCTTTCACCTATCGTTTTTTAAGGGACATCAAGGGCGTGCCGTTCATTCGTCGCAGGGCCAGGTATATACACAGGATGGCCGGAACGCAGATCAGGTGATCCATTTTAAAAATATAGTAGAACCAGTCAACAGGGGTATGCAGAGTAACCCACATCCTGACGCCCTGTTTGTTGGTGATGAAATCGGTTGCCGGTATGTGGTCGGCCAAAACATGGGCAATGAAAGCCCAGACGTTCCAGACGGCGAGGATCAGGGCACCCAGGGCCATGAGCTGCCAGGATTTCCTGACCGACAGATGCGACAGGCGAATGCGGACGGCAAAGCCAAGCATGGCCAGCCCAAAGAGAACGTGACCGATGAGGTGGACGTAGATTCCCTCCGGCGGACCATGGGACTGGATGGCATGGGCAGGTCCGGCACAGAAAAGCTGCATCAGGAGGATGAGGCCCAAGGCCTGAAATAGAGGTATTGGTCGATTGGCGCGCATCGTTTGCTTTAACTGCTACTGATCTGAACGATTTTTCCCGTTTCCCTAGTGGAATAGCCGCCCATCTGTTCCACTGCCCTTTTGAAATCCCGGGAATGTATGATCTCAAGCAGTCGTTTGATTATCGGTCGTTCAAGAAAGGGAGTCGGAATGATCAGATCATAACGTTCTTCGGTAAGTGGAACAAAATCAAGGTCAAGGGCGCGGGCGGCTGCCAGAATGCCGAGCCCGGCGTCCGCCTTGCCGGAAAGAATCGCTACCGCTACCGCCATATGTGTGTATTCTTCATGGTCATAGCCCTCAATTTCATCGGCGTCAAGTCCATTTTTGTTCAGTGTATAATCAAGAAGAACCCGGGTTCCGGATCCTGCCTGTCTGTTGATAAAATGGATATTGCCATCGAGCAGGTCTTCAATGGATTGTATGTTTTTTGGATTACCCTTTTGAACGATGAATCCCTGCATGCGATGGACAAGGGTGATCAGATTTACTTCCCTGTCAGGCAGGTACCGTCGGATATAGCTGGTATTATAGGTCCCACTTTCCGGATCAAGCAGGTGTGAGCCGGCGATATGGGTCATGTTGTTTTTTATGGCCATGATGCCGCCCAGTGATCCGACATGGGTGGAGGCCAGAGGGTAGGCAGGGGTCGATTTCCTGAGAAAATCATGCAGCACGTCCAGGCAGAGATCGTGACTGCCGGTGCAGAGAATGGTTTTGGCAATGGTTGCCGGTGGCCGCAGTAACTGGACAGTAACGAGACTGCCTTTACTCTCGCCTTCGGAAGCGGCACCAATGGTCAGCATGGAGTTGGCCCGGGTCAGGGTGGTGATGGCGCCGGCGCCTTTTTTCAGCGGCACGGTGACAAATTGCTTGCCGATCTTGCCGGTCATCATGCGGCGAAATTCCTCTATCCCGCCCCTGGATGGAATGTCTTTGGCAAGGACAGCGGTAATCTGTGTTGCCGGTTCCCTTTCCATTCCCTGCATCCCGGCCAGCAGGGGCAGGGCAAACTGCTCAAAGGAGATGATGGCGGATACGGGATAGCCGGGATTGCCCATCACCGGTTTACCGTCAATGATTCCAAGGATAGTCGGTTTTCCGGGCATAATGGTCACGCCATGGACGAGTACCTCGCCCAGTTCTTCGATCACGCGTACGGTATAATCGGCGCTGCCGGCTGATGATCCGGCATTGAGCATGATTAAATCGGCGTCGGAGGCCACCGCTTCCTTAAGGTGTCGTTGAATAGTGGCAAAGTCATCACCAATAATGGGTGTAACGGTAACAACCGCGCCGGCCTGTTCCGCCAGTCCGGCCAGCACCGCCGAGTTTGATTCGATGGTTTTGCCGGGCGGTGGCGCTTGTCCGGACGGGGCAAGGTCAACCAGTTCACTGCCGGTGGGAAGAATAGTCATCCGTGGTTTTTTATGCACCCGGACGTTTGGGCAGCCGGCGGTGAGCAGGGCCGCCATATCCGGTGGCGTAATGTGGTGATGGCTGGGAAAGAGAAGCTCTGTGGCCACGATATCCTCACCCACTTTGCGGACGTTTTGCCAGGGATAGACAGGTGCCCGGATGGTTCCCCGGCTCTGGTCTTCATTGAGGATAATGTTTTCGATCATGATGACCGCATTTTTATCCTGCGGCAGCGGGTGGCCGGTATTGATCATGACCGCCTGGCCTGAGCTGATATCCAGGATGATCGGGTTATCATCGGCGGCGCCGAATGTGTCCTCGGCACGGACGGCAAGACCGTCCATGGCGGCGGAATGAAAGGAAGGCGAGGAGAGGCGGGCGCTGACCGGTCTGGATGTTATGCGGCCGCATGCCTCCCTGGCCGGGATCTCTTCTTCACCGGTACGGTAGTTATGAAATCGTCCCAGAAAGAGGGCCTGTGCCTCCTGCCGTGAGTGCATATTGAAATATATTTTTCGTTTCATTGTCGTTGCTTACACAAGTTGTTGATACATGATATGGGCATCAACCAGCCCGTATTCTCTATGATTAAAGGCCTGGGGGATAGTGCCGATATGGGAAAAACCAAGTTGTTGCCAGAGATGCACGGCAACAGTGTTTGTCGAGACGACCAGATTAAACTGCATGGCAAAAAAACCGAGTTCACGGGCCGTATTCATGGAATGCCGGCAGAGCATCCGGCCAAGGCCCTGCCCCCTGGCATCCGGTGCAACCATGTAGCCGCAGTTGCAGATATGCGCGCCTAATTCAGGTTGGTTGGGTTTGATATAGTAGGTTCCCAGCGTTTGACCCGCCTCCTCGGCCAGGTAGGTGGCAAGAGGTACTTCCATCCAGATATGTCGGGCCTGTTTTTTTGTGGTTGCCGGTTCATAGGGGTAGGTTGTACCGGCTGCGATAACGGTGTGGAAAATAGGCCAGATGGAGTCAAAATCAGCCATTAACGCCTTGCGAATTTCCATGGTTTGGTTTCTTGAAGAATTCAGGGGAAGAGTAATACCCGCGCCTGGGCATTGCGGTCCAATCCTTCCACATCACGACCGATGACCAGCAGGCCGTCGGCGGCAACCAGCGGGCGCAGCAGACCTGATTTTCCATAAACCGGTGTGGCAATCGGAAGCGTATCGTGTTTATCTTTCTGCATGCTGACCCGGACGTATTCCTCGCGCCCTATGGTCGACGGAATCTGTTCGCCGCAGGTAACCTGTATCTCCGTCAGCCCATGGGTCGGGGCAAGGCCGGCAAAAAGACGCAAAAGCGGCCGGACAAAGAGATAAAAGACCACCATGGCCGAGGCCACGTGCCCGGGCAGGCCGAAAACAGCCTTGTTCCCTCGGGCCGCCAGCAGGGTCGGCTTGCCGGGCCGGATGGCGACCCCATGCGCCAGCAGCTCGCTTCCGTGGAACCCTTCAAGCACCTGCAGGGTGAAGTCCCGCCGCCCGACGGAGCTGCCACCTGAAAGGAGGAGCAGGTCGTTTTCCCTAAGGGCCTGTTCACAGACTCCAAGCATCTTTTTCAGGTTATCCTCTATTATACCGTAACATTTCGATATACCGCCCGCTTCCGTGACCAGCGCTGCCAGTGTTGTTGAGTTAATATCCCTGATCTTGCCGGGAGCAAGGGGCTGGTCCGGGGCGACCAGCTCATCACCGGTGGAGATGATGCCGACCCTTGGCCGTCGGTGTACGTTCAACCGGGTTATACCCAGACCGGCCAGTACGCCAAGGTCCTGCGAGCGGAGCATTCGTTTAACCGGAAGAATCTCCGCACCTTGCTCAAAGT